>DATLTH010000387.1:0-6635 GCA_035533695.1 Allostellaceae bacterium
CCTGGATCGAGGACGCGCTGGTGCACGCCATGCCGATCAGCCCCTCGTTCGCCGCCATCAGCGTGTAATAGCCGGTCGCGCCGAAATGCGCCGAGTTCCTGACCGCCGTGATCGCCATGCCGATCTCTTTCGCCTTGTCGATCGCCACCTGCATCGCAAAATGCGCCGGCACGTGGCCGAGCCCGCCGTCGCCGTCGACCAATGCCGAGACCGGCGTTTCCTTCACGATCCGTGGCCGCGCCTGCATGTTGGCGCGCCCGGCGCGGCGCAGCCGGTCATAGCCTGGGATCATCGACATGCCGTGGCTGTCGACGCCGTGCAGATCGGCCCACGACAGCACGTCGGCTGTGGTTTCGGCATTGTCGTCGGGCATGCCCCAGGCCGACAGGATGGCTTTGAGCTGGGCGCGATGCGTCTCGTAGGCGGCGGCCATGACCTCTCCTCTCAGGCGATTGGTCCTCTCAGACGATTTGGTTGCGCAATTGCGTTTCGCCGCGCCACAAGCGGTCCAGATTGTCGCGCAGGATCTCGATCACATTGTCCTCGTAACGCCGCGTCTCGCCGGCGGTATGCGGCGTCAGCAGCACCTGCTCCATCGCCCACAGCGGCGAGGTTGGCAGGAGCGGCTCGTCCGATGTCACGTCGAGCGCGGCGCCGGCGATCTGCCCGTTGGCCAGCGCCTCGATCAGCGCCGCCTCGTCGACCACCCGCCCGCGCGCGACGTTGACGAGATGGGCCGAGGGCTTCATCCGGGCGAGTGCCGCACCGTCGATCAGATGCTCGGTCTCGGGTGTCAGCGGGCAGGTCAGCGCGACGAAATCCGCCTCGGGCAAGAGTGTACCGAGCGCCCCCATCGGGTAGAGCGCGTCGGCCATGAGGCTGCCGTTGGCCGGATCGCGGCGCAGCCCGACGACGCGCATCTCGAAAGCCTTGGCGAGCCGGGCGAGGCGGCCGCCGATATCGCCGAGGCCGACGACCAGCAGGGTCTTGCCGCCGAGCTCGTCCTCGCGCCCGGCGGGATCGCCGATCATGCCGCGCCACACATGCGCGCGCTGATTGTCGCGCGCCTCAGGCAACCTTCGGGCCAGGGCGAGGATCAAGGCCATCGCGTGCTCGGCGACGGCGCGGGCGTTGACGCCGCGCGCGCTGCAGAGGCGGATGCCGCGCTTCGCCAATTCGTCGCGCGGGAACTGGTCGGTCCCGGCCCCGATCGATTGGATGAAGCGGAGCTTTGGCGCATGGTCGAGCAGGAAGTTCTGCCACAGCCCCGAAATCACCAGCACGTCAGATTCGCCGATCCGTTGTATCAGGGTTTCGGGATCGCCGGCGGCGGCGCTGCCGATGCCGGTGCCGAGCGCCGAAAACCGCTCCTGCAGCCGGTAGGCGACATGGGCGAAGCAGATCGAGAGCCGATCCTTCGGGGGGATCATCGCCGCACTCCTCCGATTTCATTGCCGCACAAGTGGCGCCGTCCTTCCCTCTGAATCTTCGCACCCGTCGCTGGAGGATGTTCAAGCATCTCAAGCTCGACGGCAACCTGCCGTTGGTCGAGGACGTCGTGTGACCGCGGTCACAGTCGCGCCGATCCGACTGGCGTAACGTCCGCCGCGTCTTGGGCTCGACCCAATTGCCGGGAGTCGAGTGGCATGAAACGATCAACGCCGATCGGATGGATTGAAGCGGCCGAGGCGCGCGCCGTTTGCGAATTGGCGATGGCGGAACGCGGCATCGTCGAGATCGCAGCGTCTTCGGATGCCGGCCCGACGACGCACCGCGCGCGTTTCGTCAAATTTCTCTGGTCCGTATGTCGCCGCGGGCCGGCCGCGGCCGACATCGTCGAACGCCGGCCCCGCTCGCCCCCGACACCCTGAAGGCGGGCCCGGGACGCTCGCCGCCGCTGGCCGGCGGGTTGACGCTGGCGTTTGCGCAAGCTTCAATCCGGCGCCGGTGCGATAAAGATCGCGCCGGCGCCGGGGCAGGCGCGAGATCAGATGCGCAATGTAACATTCGACGAAAAATACAAGTTGCTGGCAAACCTGAGCCTGTTCGCGCACCTCGATCGCGATGAGCTCGCCGCGCTGGCGACCCATGCCCGCGTCGACCACCATCATGCCGGCAGCACTATCTTCCTGAAAGGATCGCCGGGGCGCTGCATGATGGCGGTGCTGCACGGCAGCGTGCGGATCAGCTCGCCGTCCGCCGGCGGCAGGGAAGTTGTGTTCAACATCATCAATCCTGGGGAAGTCTTCGGGGAGATCGCGCTGCTCGACGGGCTTGAGCGCACGGCAGATGCGACAGCGCCGACCGATTGCGACCTCCTGGTGCTCGATCGCCGCGACTTCCGCCCGGTGTTACTGCGCCACCCCGATTTCTGCGTCGCTCTTTTGGAGTTGATGTGTCATCGGCTGCGCCAGACCAGCATGCAGGTCGAGGAATCGATGTTCGAGCGGCTCGACAGCCGCACCGCCAAGGCTCTCCTGCGCCTGGCGCGGACGGCGGGCGAGGCGGCTTCGCCCGCGCCGGTATCGTTGCGGCTGTCGCAGCAGCAGCTCGGCAACATGGTCGGCGCCAGCCGCGAAAGCATCAACCGGCTATTGCGCGCCTGGCAGCGGGAAGGATTGGTCGATCTGGCCAAGGGTTGCATCGTCATTCGCGACCCGGCCGCGTTGGAACAGCTGGTTTGAAGCCGGTTCGCCGACCTCGTCCAGCGGGGGCCAAGCGGTCAGTTCTCGGGCACGCCGGCCTTGCGCAATCCGGCAAGAAACGTCGCTTCGGCGAGCGCTTGCGTCTTGGCGGATCCGAGCAGAATTCGGTCGTACGAAGCGATGCTGGCGTAGCGCTGATCGCCGCTGAGGCGGCGGGCCTCGGCGAGCTCGGCTGCAGCGCGATCCGCGTCACCGATCAGGGCAAAAGAGGACGCCAGCCAGGCATGCGGTCCCGGCAGGTGCTGATTGGCGGTGCGCGCCTTTTCGAGCCAGAGGATGGCGTCCTGCGGCCGCGACTGCAGCAGATGCACCATGCCGATGCGCCAGTACCAGTTGGGCAGGCGGGGGTCCCGCGGGCTCAGACGGATCGCCAGCTCCTGAGCCGGGATCGCCTCCTCGATCGATCCGGCGAGGAATTTGCACCAGCTGAGCGCCGCGATCGCGACGACCCAATTGCGATTGGCCGCGACCGACATTTCATATTCGGGGATCGCCGCCTCGTAGCGCCCGTAGGCACGCAAAACGTGCCCCTTTGCGAAATGTGCGAGCGCGTGGCGGGGCGACACCGCGAGAACTTGATCAACCAGAAGCTGCGCCCGTTGGAGATCCGCTGCCACGGTATCGCTCATCTGATCGAGTACACGGGCGGCGAGGGCGACTGCCAGAAACGCCTGCGCCTGGATTGACCGCGGATCGAGAAACAATGCCCGCTCGAAAAACTGGATCGCCTCGACGAACCCTTCGCGCGTGTATCGCCTGTAGTTGTAAAGCGCCGCCCGCCCTCGCAGGATGTAGTCGAGCGCGTCGCGATGCTCGGCCGGCTTGGCGGCTTCGGCCTCAAACAGTTCGAGATTGAGGGCGACGGCAATCCGGCTTGTCACCTCGTCCTGCAACGTGAACAGATCATCCGTGTCGTGCGCGAAACGGTCGGCCCAGACATGCCGGTCGGTCTCGGCATCGATCAGCTGCGTGTTGACCCGCACCCGCGCGCCGGACCGCCGCACGCTGCCCTCGAGCACATAGCGCACGTTCAATTCACGGCCGATCTGCCGGACATCGACCGCCTTTTCGCCGTATGTCAGCGCCGTCGTGCGAGAAATCACGACCATTTCGGGGATGCGCGACAGATCGGTCGTCACGTCGTCGGTGATCGCTTCTGCCAGATACTGCTGTTCGGGGTCGATGCTCAGATTGGCGAAGGGCAGCACGACAATCGACAGGCGGGGGGCGCGCTCGGACGGCTCCTCGCCGCCGGCCTGCGGTGCCGGTGCCGGCGCCGGTTCCGGCGCCGGTTCCGGGACTGGCAACGCGGCGATCATATCGGCGCGGAGCGCGAAGGCGTGCACCGGCCGCGCGATATTCTTGACGCTGAGATGCCCGAGATCCTCGAACTCATAGGGGAGCTTGTCGCGCACCTGTTCGTGGACCACCTGCGAGAGGCATATTCCATTCGGCTCGGCCAAGGCCTCCAGCCGGGCTGCGATATTGACCCCGTCGCCGTAAATGTCTTCGGGTTCGGCGATGACGTCGCCGAGATTGGCGCCGATCCGGAAGGTGATGCGTTGCGGCTCGGCCACGTCGGTATTGCGGCGCTGCATGCCGCACTGCACCTCGACCGCGCACAGCACCGCGTCGACGATGCTGGCAAATTCCACCAGCAGCCCATCGCCGGTGAACTTCACGATCCGGCCGTGATGCTGGAGGATCAGCGGATCGACGAGGTCGCGGCGATGCGCCTTGACGCGTTCGTGCGTGCCCTCTTCGTCGGCCCGCATCATCCGCGAATAGCCGGCCACGTCAAAGGCTAGTATCGCGGCAAGACGGCGGGTTGAGGCCATGGCTCGAGGGTTGACGGGCGTCTGGTTGTTAATAACACCTTAGCCCGCCCGCCCCTTTATCGGAAGGGGCGTGCATCGGATGCAGGCGTGCATGGCCACCTCCAAAAACCGGGAGGCATCCGGTCGCGCGGGTTTTCAATTTGCACGCGATCAACCGACAGCGATAACATGGTAAACGTTTGCACACGCTCCGGTGGATGCCAGTCTGTGCCGGGGATTGCACGGAGGAATGTGATGCCGGGATCACTGTCAGCGTGGAATTGGCTGCGGCTGCCGAGCCGGGTCGCCCTGTTGCTCGGCCTCGGCGCGTTGTCCGCCGCCGGGTCCGCCGCCGGGTCCGCCGCCGGCGCGCGCGCGAATTCGCCGGAAGCGCAGCCGGGCGCCAGCCTCGCACAGGGTTCGGGCGAGGTGATGGTCCGCGCCGAAGGGGGACGCATCTACCTGTCCGAGGACGGCAAAACCTTTGAGGAGTTGCAGCTCGGCGATACCGAGTCGGCCCGCCATCTGCGACGCCTGCTGGAAAACCACGGCGCTGCCGCCAGCGGCATTCGGCTGCACCCGATGATTTTCGCCGGGGCGGGCGGTGAGGGATTCCACGCAGCGCCGCCCGGCAAAAGCGCGCAGACGACGCCGGCGACAAAAGCCGGCTCGGGCAGGACGGGTGTGCCGGACGCGACCGGGCCATCCCGCGACCCTGCCGAATCCCGCGCCGGAAACCCCGCCCCCGGCGAAAAGCGGAGCTGATCGCCGCGGGAATTTTCCGCGACGCAGGGTATCGGTGATTGTGCGCCCGGACGGCGGACCTCACGGGCCTGCTCGCTGACCCGCTGCCAAAGCGGTTTCGGCGCGGGACGCACAGGAACCTCGAGCCGTCCGACACCCTCGCCCGGATTCGGCCGCAGATGGCGCGGATGGGCATCACCCGGCTCGGCAACATCACCGGGCTCGACCGCATCGGCATCCCGGTCGCGGTCGCGGTGCGGCCGAATTCGCGTTCGGTATCGGCCTCGCAGGGCAAGGGGCTCGATCTGCCGCAGGCAATGGCCTCGGCGCTGATGGAAGCGGCCGAAGGCTTCCATGCCGAAGAAGCGCTGCCGGACCGGCAGGCAAGCTACCGCGATCTGGCGGCGCGCGAGCGGGTCGTCGAGCCCGAAGCGCTGTGCACGACCGGGCGAGCGTTCGACCCGTCGGCGTCGATCGCCTGGATCGCGGGCTGGGACCTGCTGCAGCACGAACGCTGCTGGCTGCCGGCGGAAATCGTCCATACCGATTACACGCTGCCGCTCGACGGCTATTTTCTCGCCGGGTCGAACGGGCTTGCTTCGGGCAACCACATCGTCGAGGCGCTGATCGCGGCGATCTGCGAACTGGTCGAGCGCGACGCGGTTGCGCTGTGGCATGCGGCGGGCATCCGGCGGCAGGCGGGCACCACCCTTGACCTCGGCTCGGTCGACGACCCGGACTGCCGGGCGCTGCTCGACAGATATCAGCGTGCCGGCATCGCGGTCGAGGCATGGAATGTGACGACGGATATCGCCGTCCCCGCATTCCTGTGCCGGATCCGCGACCCGTCGCCGGGCGACCCCCGGCATCTTCGCCGCTTCCAGGGGGCGGGCTGCCATCCCGACCGGGCGGTCGCGCTGGCGCGCGCACTGACCGAAGCGGCGCAGACGCGCCTCACGTACATCGCCGGCATCCGCGACGATCTGCTGCCGGCGCGTTACCGCGAGCCGGCCGATGCCGGCATCGCCGACGCGCTTTACGAGGCCTTGGCGCGGCAGGAAACGCCGCTTCAGTTCCGCGCGATCGCCGGTTGTGCGACCGACGATCTCGCGGCCGACCTGCGCTTGCTGCTGCGGCATCTGCAGGCGACCGGCATCGGTCGCGTCGTCGCGGTCGACCTCACCCGCCCCGACCTGGCGATCCCGGTCGTGCGGGTGGTCATCCCCGGCCTCGAGGGCGACCCCAGGCACCCGAGCTATGGTGCCGGCCCGCGTGCCCGACAAGCGCGTGCCGTGCCGCCGTGAGCGCGATCGTCTTTGCCGGGCCGTCATTGCCGCCCAGGCTGCGGCCGAGCGTTCCGTCACTCGAA
>DATLTH010000388.1:0-7183 GCA_035533695.1 Allostellaceae bacterium
CCTTCTCGAAATACTTCTTGTATTCCGCCCAGGTTGTCGCCGCGATCGTGCGCAATTCGCCGCGCGCCAATGCCGGCTTCAACAGGTTGGCGGCATCGCCCTGCCCGGCGGCCGCGCCGGCGCCGACCAGGGTATGCGCCTCGTCGATGAACAGCACGATCGGCCGCGGGCTCGCCTTCACTTCCTCAATCACCGATTTGAGACGGTTCTCGAACTCGCCCCGGACCCCGGCGCCGGCCTGCAGGAGGCCGAGATCGAGGGTGCGCACCGTGACGTCGCGCAATGCCGGAGGCACATCGCCCAGGGCGATGCGCATCGCGAACCCTTCGACGACGGCGGTCTTGCCGACGCCCGCCTCGCCGGTCAGGATCGGGTTGTTCTGGCGGCGCCGCGTCAGGATATCGATCAGCTGGCGGATCTCGCTGTCGCGGCCGAGTACCGGGTCGATCTTGCCGGCCCGCGCCATCGCGGTCAGATCGATCGTGAACTGCGCCAGCGCGCCCGACCCTGCCGGAGCCATGGCCCCCTCGGCACCGGCGTCGGCTTGCATGCCTTCGCCGGCGATCGCCGCGGCCGCGACCTCCGAGCTGCCTTCGGTAACCGCCGCGAAATCGCGCCTCAGCAGGTCGGCCGGAATGCGCGACAGCTGTCCCGAGGCGTCGCGCGCCCGCCGCGCCAGCGTCTCGTCCGCCAACAGCGCCCACAGGAGATGCCCCGAACGCACCCGCCCGGCGCCGTGCTCGAGCGAGCCGAAGAGCCAGGCCTGCTTGGCGCACTCGACGATTTCCGGCGACAGGCTGGGGGCGCGCGCGTTGCCGGTTTTCATCCGGTCGAGCGCGCGACCCAGATCGGTGCGCAGGCGCGCTTCATCGACCTCATAATGGCGCAGAATGGCCGGCACATCGGTGTCGGCGACGTCGAGCAGCTTCAATAGCCAGTGCTCGATCTCGACATTGTAATGGGTGCGCGACAGGGTGAGGCCGGCGGCTGCCTCAAGAGCGCGACGGCACGGCTCGTCGAGCCGGCCGACCAGCGACTTCAGATCGATCGTTGCCATCATCGCTTCCAGCTATCGAGCGGGCGTCGAGCCGCGATCGCGCTGCGTGGCGGCCTCCGGAAGGTTGCTTCGAGCGGCATCCCGAACCCTCACCAATCGTCCCAGCTCATCATCCCACAAGGTGTAGTGCAAACCTTGCAGCGCGGTGCGAAACGTCAGGGGTGCGGCCGCTTGAAATCCGGCATCGGCCTTGTGGCATTCCTTCAATCGGTAATTCGGGACCCGGGGATTGATGTGGTGCACATGATGAAATCCGATGTTGCCGGTGAACCACTGGAAGATTCGCGGTAGTTGCAGATAGGAGGTGCTTCGCAGCGACGCCGTGGTGAAATTCCAGTCGGCGTCCGATGCCCAGTGCGCATGCTCGAAGCGATGCTGGATCGAGAACAGCCAGACGCCGATGATTGACGCCAGCGTCATCGTAGGAAGCTGCACTTCGGCGACCCGGCCGTATCCGAGAAAGAGCCCCAGACCGCCGAATAGAGCGGCCACGCCGACATTGGTCAAATAGACCCCGCGCCGCTCGTTCCGCCAGTTCCGCGCCGCGTCGAACGGCGTCCGGTAAAGCACGAAAAACACCACCGGCGGCAGCAGCAGATTGGCGACCACCGGATGGCGGCCCAGGCGCACGATCCAGCGGCGCCACCGCCCGAGTTCCCGGTATTCCGCGACCGTCATGCACGACGAGTAGATGTCGATCCCGCTCGCCGCGCGTCGATCGAGATTGTTCCACGAACCATGGTGCCTGGCATGCTGCCGCCGCCAAAAGGCGTAGGGCGTCAACGTCATCAGGCTGCACAGCCTGCCGACCAGATCGTTGGTCCAGCGCGACTTGAAGAACGAGCCGTGCCCGCAATCGTGCTGGATGATGAAAATCCGCACGAGAAACCCGGCAGCGAGCGCCGACAATGGCAGCACGATCCACAAAGAGACGGCAGCGCCCAGGTACATCGCGGCGCAGGTGGTGAAAAAACCGCCGAACGATGTCGCCAGCTGCAAGAGGCTCCGCATCAATATCGGTGCTTGACGCGCCTTGGTCGCGGCAATCGGATCCATCCGGCGCAGCCGCTTACCGGCCGCCGCCGCGCCGCGACCCAGCGCCCGGGGCATGGCGTCCCCCGGTTGTCGTCGATGGCGCGGGAATCGCGGGAGTCGGCGTTTCGATGTCGTGCAAGTTAGGACCGCTCCTCACCCAGGCCCGGTCACGTGGCTCAACCAAAGAGCACGAACACTGCTCCGCGCATATGCTGCCGCGACCATCCCCGATCAAGTGCCGCACGGTTGCGGCGATGCAGAGGGCGATGCAGAGGGCGATGCAGAGGATTGAAAAGCGGGGCAATCCGTCCCACCTGTTCGCCAGAGTCGGCCGGGCCCTTTGGGGTCTGGGCGGTGTGGCGTCCCCAATCGATCCCGCGCGAAAGGAGCCGGCGATGGCGAAAGGTCAAAGACGGTCCAACCGCGAGGTGAAAAAGCCGAAACAGCCGAAGTCGGGGCAGAGCACGGCGCCATCTGCGCCGCTTGCACCCGCGTTCTCCGCTCGCGAGGGCACGCCGGCGCCCGGCCGCGACCGCGCGGGCGGGCGAAATGGCCGAAAATAGGCGATCCCGGGACGCGGAGGCGCTCAATAAGCGGTCGCATGAGGCGGCCCTGAGATCGCAAGAGGCGCGCGCCGCCGAGGCGAGGAAAACAACGCGCCTGCGCGCGCTCAGGCTGGTCAAAGAAGCCGCCGACCGCGATGCGGCGCAAACCGCCGCGCCAACCCGCCGCCGCGAAATCACCCGGTAGGCGGGCCCCCCGCGCCGGTCCCGCGTCCGCTCAAATCGACGCTGCGGCGGGCGCCATGACTTGTCGGCCCGGCGGCGCTGCGATAGGGGTGGGCGGCGGCGAGCAGCCGCCAACGGAGGATCACGCATGAGCGACGCCGGCACGATCTCGGTACTCGGCCTGTGCGGCAGCCTGCGCGCGGCTTCCTACAACATGGCGACATTGCGCACCGCGATCGCGCTGAAGCCGCCCGGTATGACGGTGACGGTCGCCGATATCTCGCAGGTCCCGCCCTACAACGAGGACGTGCGAGCGCAGGGTTTCCCGCCGCCGGTCGAGACCTTGCGAACGCAGATCGCCGCGGCGGACGCGCTGTTGTTCGCCTGCCCGGAATACAACTACTCGATGTCGGGCGTTCTGAAGAACGCGATCGACTGGGCCTCGCGCCCGCCCGACCAGCCGTTTGCCGGCAAGCCCTGTGCGATCATCGGCGCCGCCGCCGGCATGGCCGGCAGCGCCCGCGCGCAATACGATCTGCGGCGCAGCTGCGTCTTTCTCGACATGCATCCCTTGAACAAGCCGGAAGTGCTAATCGGCCAGGCGCAGACCAAGTTCGACGCCGAGGGCAATCTGCTCGACGAGGTCGCGCGCAACCTGATCCGCGACGTGATGGCCAACCTCGCGGCCTGGGCGCGGCTGATCGGGAAAAAATAACGAAGCGTCATTCCGGCGAAAGCGGGAATTCAGGGGCCCCAGGGCTCCGTCGCCTACCCTGGACCCCCGCTTTCGCGGGGGCGACCCGAGTGAGAGGGAGGATGCGATGGAAATGGACTTTACCGGAAAGGTCGCGCTGATCACCGGGGCGGGCAACGGCATCGGCCGCGCCACCGCGCTCGCCTTCGCCAAATCGGGCGCCAAGGTGGTCGTCGTCGACCGCGATGCAGCGTCCGGCGAGGCGACCGCCGGGATCATCCGCCAGCAGGGCGGCGAGGCGCTGTTCGTCGCCGCCGACGTCACCAAATCGGCCGATGTGCAGAATTATGTCAAGGCGGCGCTCGGCGCCTACGGCCGGATCGACTGCTTTTTCAACAATGCCGGCATCGAGGGAACCTGGAAGCACACCGCCGAATATGACGAGGCGGTGTTCGACCAGGTCATCGGCGTCAACGTCAAGGGCGTGTTCCTCGGCCTGCGCCACGTGCTCCCTGAGATGCTGCGGCAGAAATCGGGGGCGGTCGTCAACACCGCGTCGGTCGCTGGCCTCGTCGCCACCCCGGGCATGCCGGCCTACGTCGCCTCGAAGCACGCCGTCATCGGGCTGACCAAGACCGCCGCCGGCGAGGTCGCGAAAAGCGGCATCAGGGTCAACGCGGTCTGTCCCGGCCCGGTCGACACCCGCATGATCCATTCCCTGGAGCAGCAGATCAGCCCGGGCGATCCGGCGAGCGTCGCGCGGCGCTATCAGGCGGCGATGCCGACCGGGCGCTACACGACCCCCGACGAGATCGCCAACATGGTGCTGTTCCTGTGCTCGGATCTCGCCAGCAACATCACCGGCGGGCAGTATGTCGTCGATGGCGGCCGCACCGCGACCGGCGGCGCCGTGACCCAGGCGATGGAGAATTCCTGACCGCTACAGGTGGCGGGTGCTGTCGCGGTAGCGCCGGTTCATCACCCGCAGGCGGCGCGAGATCACACGCAACACGGTGATCGAAAAGGCCGGGGTGCTCGCCACCAAGGCGAGGAACCGGGGCACGTCGATTTCAACGAGCTCGCAATAGGTGCCGGCGATCACCGTCGCGCTGCGCGGCATGTGCTCCTCGATGATCGCCATCTCGCCGATGAGGCCGCCGTCGCGCACCGTCTCGAGGATCGTGCTGCCGCTCAGGATGCGCAGCGTTCCCTGCTTCAGGATGTACATCGCGTTAGCGTCGTCGCCCTCGCGAAACAGCACGTCGCCCGGCTTCAGAGTGACGGTCTTCGCGTCGCCGAGACTGGCCAGAATTTCTTCAACGGCGAGGTCTTGCAGCATCAGGGCACGACAGGTTCGATTGCGGGATAAAAGGTTGGATCGCGGCGCAGCGCGCCCAAAAGTGCTCAAGCATAGCATGGGACGATACGGCCGCGACTGCAAGGGGTTGTGCGGCCGACGGACGTCGTCAAATCCTTTTTAGTGCCGACAGTACGGTCGCCTCGGTGAGGAGCTGCGGCAGTACTGTCGCTGTACCGGCCTTGTCATACAGCAAGTAGAGCGGGACGCCGCTGCGGCCGAATTTCTGCAAAAACCCGGCGATCTCCGGGTCTCGCCGCGTCCAGTCGCCCTTCAGCGCAACGACGCCGCGATCGGCAAAGGCGCGGCGCACGGCCGCACTATGGAGAGCGGTCTCTTCGTTGACGAGGCAGGTGATGCACCACGCCGCCGTCAGATTGACGAAGACCGGCCGGTGTGCGGCGGCGAGCCTGGCGAGCCGGGCCGTGCTGAACGGCTGGTAGGCGAGACCGCCCCGCGTCGTGACAACCGCCGTGCCCGCTGCCGGGCCGGCCGGGATCAATGTCGCCGCGACGATGATCGCCGCCGCGACGCCGCCCGCGGCGAGCCCGGTCCCGAGCCGCCGTCCGGCCGGCATCAAGCGCCGGGTGCGGCCGAAAATCCATACCGCAAAGCCGACGGCGACCAATCCGACCAGGACGAGGAAAGTGCCGCTCGGCGCGACCTCCTGGGTCAGCACCCAGACCAGCCAGGCCACCGTGCCGTAGAGCGGAAAGGCCAGCAGCTGCTTGAACCACTCCATCCACGGCCCGGGTCGCGGCAGGAGCCGGGCGACGCCCGGGATCGCCGTGGCGACGACAATCGGCGCCGCAAGCCCGCTGCCGAGCGCGAGGAAGATCGCCAGCGCGATGGGTGCCGGCGCGACCAGCGCGGCGCCAAGCGCGGCGCCCATGAACGGCGCGGTGCAGGGGGTTGCGACAACCGCCGCCAACACCCCGGTGGCGAACGCGCCGACCGCTCCCTTCTGGTCGGCGAAACGGCCACCGACCCCGCCGAAGCCGATGCCGAAATCGGCAACCCCCGACAGGCTCAGCCCCATCGCGAACAACAGGTACGCGAGCCCCGCGACGACGATCGGCGATTGCAGCTGAAAGCCCCAGCCGAGCGCGCTGCCGCCGGCGCGCAAAGCCAATAGCACGCCGCCGAGCGCCGCGAAGCTGAGGATAACGCCCGCCGCGTAAAGCATCCCGTGGCGGCGTTCCTCGGCCCGGTGGACCGCGCCGGCAAGGCCGAGCAGCTTCAATGACAGCACCGGAAAAACGCAGGGCATCAGGTTGAGCACAACGCCGCCGAGGAACGCCAGCAGCAATGCCTGCCACCACCCGACTTGGGTCGCGCCGCCGCCCGCCGGCATGGCACGAACCGGGCCGGTGATCGTAAAGGCGCGCTCCGCGCCGTCGGCGCCGCGCAACGCCAAGACGCCGCCGAGCGTCGCCGGCCGGGTCGCGGTCGGTCCGCTCGCCGCGGCGAGCACCAGGTCGAGACCGCCGGCGCGCCGCTCCTGGCGCGATGCCGCGGCGGCATCGACAACGTTGCCCGCGAACGGGAAAAACCGGGCGGCCGGCCGCTCAAGCCCGGCGAGCGCGGCGTCCGGGACAAACAGCCGCAATTCCTTTGCCGACGCCGCAAATTCGCTGGCAAAGCCGGCCGGCTGCGGCAGGCGGGCGCGCGCCGCGGCAAACCGGGCGGCAACTGCGGCGTCGGGCGGGCTCGCAGGGGCGCCGACCGGCAGGTCGAGCGACAATTTGGCGTCGCCCGGGATGCAGATGTCCGAGCACACCAGCCACGAGGCGTCGGCCGCGAGGTGCACCGCAGCCGCTCCGGGTTCGAGGCCGGCAGGCGCGGCGATGGGCACCAGCAGATCGACCGAGCGCTGATATCCATAATTCCCGATATTGCCTTGAACGAAGCGTTCGGGCGCCGGCCAGGCGATGTTGCCGGCATGAAATCCCGATGGCAGGTGCCAGGCGATCTCGGTCGGCAGGCCGGAATCGCCGGGGTTGCGCCAGTAGGTGTGCCAGCCCGGCATGATGTCGAGATGCAGATCGACCCATAGCGTCTTGCCGGGCGTCACCGCGCTGGTTTCGGAAACGAGCCGCGCGGCGACCGGATGGAGCGGCCCGGTCGGGCTCGCCGCCCCGGCGGGCGCGAGCAAGCCGAACACGGCCGCCACCGCTGCGATCAACCTGCCGAGCCTCTGCGCGATCCGCATGGCCTCGCCCAACCTCACCCGGCCAGTGGTATGGCCCCGACATATGATTCCATTCGTCACCCCCGCGAAAGCGGGGGTCCAGGGTCGCGACCGTGGTGCT
>DATLTH010000389.1:0-15756 GCA_035533695.1 Allostellaceae bacterium
CGGCCGCATCGAGGTCGGGCAAGGCTCGCTCAGCACATTGCGCATCGACGCCGGCGGCATCCGCGTCCTCGCGGTCAACGAACGTCCCCGGCCGGCCTGATCACGCACCAGTTCCTCCCCCGCGAGGCGGGGGAGGGGGACCATGCGCAGCATGGTGGAGGGGGTATTCGCCGCGAGGGCGCCCCCTCCGGCTCGCTGCGCTCGCCACCTCCCCCGTAAACGGGGGAGGAACTGCGGAACTACAAACGGCGCGGCGCGAAATGGCGAGACGGCGCGGCGATCTCGTCCTGCGCGGCGACGAGGGCCAGTTCGTAGCGGCCGTGCCGCACCGTCGTCTCGATCACCGCAAACATCGATGATGCCGTCAGCGCGAGCGCGTCCTCGAGGCGTTTGCCATGCAGCAGATGGCCAAGAAACAGCGCTGCCGTCACATCGCCGCAGCCGTTCAGCATGACCGGCAGGCGCGGCGTCTCGACCGCCCACACGCCCTCGGGCCCCGCCGCCAGCATCGCGATATGGTCGGGCATCGCGTCGAGGCTGGTGACCAGCACGATACTTGGGCCGCGCGCCCGCAATGCCGCGGCGGCGTCCGCCGCTTCGGCCAGCGTCGCGATCGTGCCGCCGCTCAGATATTCGAGCTCGAAGCGGTTCGGGGTCACGATATCGGCAAGCGCCAGCGCCCGGTCGCGGAAGAATTCGGCGATGCCGTCGGTGACGTAGGAGCCGGTGTCCGTGTCACCGATCACCGGGTCGACGCAGAACAATGCCGTCGGGTTGGCGTTTCTGACCCGCGCGACGATGTCGAGCAATACCGGGCCGGTTGCCGCATCGCCGAGATAGCCCGACAGCACCGCATCGATGCCCGGCAATATGCCGAGCGCGGCGATGCCGTCGAACAGCCCGGCAATCTCGGCGGGCGGGACGGCCCTGCCGCGCCACTGGCCGTGGCCGGTGTGATTGGAAAACGCCACCGTATCGAGCGCCCACGCCTCGACCCCGAGCCGTTGCAGCGCAAATATCGAGGCGGCGTTGCCGACATGTCCGTAAGCGACGCGCGACTGTAATGATAGGACGGTCGGCATCGGCGTCGGGTCAATGCCCGCGATCGAGAGTGTCGAAGACGTGCTTGAGGTTCAAAAACACCGCCACGGCGCTGGCGACAAACAGCGCCACCCCGGAATCGTGCAGCCCGCCATATCCCGCCGCCGCGGCCACAAAGAGGCCGGCAAGCCCCAGCGCGGCGAACACGACGGTCACCACGATCAGGTTCGCCACATCGTCGACCAGCAGTGCGCCCCATTCGGCGGAGATGCCGTCGAAGCGGTTCTTGACCTGGATGAAGGCCAGCGCAAATGCGGCGAGAACGAGGATCAGGCCGCAGGACGCGTCGCCGGGCGCGCGGTCGGCGCCGGCAAAGAAAGCGCCGAGGACGACCACGAGCCCGAGCACGACGAGCTGCGCCCAGAACATCATCCAGGCGCAAAGCCCGAGTGCGCCCGGCTCGATCCGCTCCTTTGACTGATCCATCCTGCCCGCCTCGATGCTCGCCGCTCTGCCAATCCCGCGGCCGAGAAATTATAACGGCAAACAGATGCCAGACGGAGGATTCCGATGTCGACCGCGCCGATACGTCCGCGCCGCAGCGTGTTGTTCCTGCCCGGCTCCAACCCGCGCGCCATCGAAAAGGCGCGGGCATTGCCCGCCGACGGCCTCATTTTCGACCTCGAGGACGCAGTCGCCCCGGAAGTCAAGGCCGAAGCGCGAACCGGCGTGGCGGCGGCGCTCGCCGCCGGCGGCTACGGAACGCGCGAAGTGATCCTGCGGGTCAATCCGCTCGATACGGCGTGGGGCCACGCCGATCTCGCCGCCGCGGCGACATTGCCGATCGATGCGGTTCTGCTGCCGAAGGTCGAGAATGCCGAGCGGGTGCGATTGACGATCGGCCTGCTCGACGCGCTCGGCGCGCCGCCGGAGCTTTCCGTGTGGTGCATGATCGAGACGCCGCTCGGCGTCCTCGCCGCCGCGCAGATCGCCGGCGCCAGCCCGCGGCTCGGCGCGCTCGTCCTCGGCACCTCGGATTTGAGCAAGGACCTGCGGGTGCGCGAGACGCGCGACCGCCAGCCGCTGCTGACCGCGCTCGGGCTGGTGCTGCTCGCGGCGCGGGCATATGGCCGGGCCGTTCTCGACGGGGTGCATCTCGACCTCGACGATGCCGAGGGTTTCGCCGCAATGTGCCGTCAGGGGCGCGAACTCGGCTTCGACGGCAAGACCGTGATCCATCCGGCGCAGATCGAACCGGCCAACGCCGCCTTTTCGCCGACAAGCGACGAGGTGGCGCGGGCGCAGCGCGTCATCGCCGCCTACCGCGAGGCGATTGCGGCCGGCAAGGGCGCGGTCAGGCTCGACGGAAGGCTGGTCGAAGCCCTGCATGTCGAAGAGGCGCAGCGCACGCTGGCGCTGGCCGAGGCGATCGCCGCCACCGCCCGTGGCTGACCCGATGCCTTACGGCACGCTCTCGTCGGGATAGACGCCCCAGAGATCGGTGCGCCGCAGCCAGCCCGATACGTCGCCGGCCGCGACCCGGCACCACGGGCCACGGCATTCGGATAGCTGCGCCACAACGCCCGGTTCGGCGCGCGCGACCAGCCCCGAAGACGCGTCCGGCTCGCGGTGGAGTGCCCGCACGCCGCCCTTGTCGATAACGACATAGCGCTTGGCGGTGACCATGTGCTCCTGCACCCAGCCTTCGGTGCCGTCCCATTCGCGCACATGCCGCCAATGCTCGAACTGGGCAACGATTTCGACCGGCATGTCCCTCTTCGTCAGCACCCACTCGATCGGGTACTGCCGGCCGGGGCCGGTGCGCAGATTGACCTTGTCGCTATGCAGGCTGACCCACCGCGGGACCTTGAGGCCGACATCCTCGTCGGCCGCCGCAGCGGGCGCCGGCGCGGCGATGGTCAGCAGAACAGAGGCGCACAAGGCGCCGATAACGAGCGTCGCGATCTTCGGCTGGGCCATGTTCCCCCCGCGGCCCCCAGCGGGCCCCCAGCGGCCCTAAAGACTGGCTGCCATAAGACCGCACGAAACGGGGGTCAAGCGGGTGCGCGAAGTCGAGTCAATCCCTCGCCGTCGCCGATGCCGCGCCGCAGGTCGGGCAGTCGGGATCCTTGGCGATTCGGATGCGGTGGAAGCGCACCCGCAGCGCGTCGTAGATCAGCAGGCAGCTGTCGAGGCTGTCGCCGAGCCCGAGCACTTCCTTCAGCACCTCGACCGCCTGCAGGGTGCCCATGACCCCGGCCACCGCGCCGAGGATGCCGGCTTCCTCGCAGCGCGGCACCGAATCGGGCGGCGGCGGCTCGCGGAACAGGCAGCGGTAGCAGGGATGCCCCGCGCCGAGATAGGGCCGGAACGTCGATAGCTGCCCCTCGAACGGCGACAGCGCGGCGGCGATCAGCGGCTTCTTCAGGCGGAAGCACTGCTCGGTCAGCAGATAGCGCGTCGCGAAATTGTCGCTGCCGTCGGCGACGAGATCGTAGCCGGCGATGACCTCCGCCGCATTGCCGGGGTCGAGCCGCACCGGATGGGTTTCGACGCGGATGCCATCGTTGACCGCGGCCAGGGTCGCCCGCGCGCTGTCGACCTTGAGATCGCCGACATGCCGCGTCGAATGCACGATCTGGCGCTGCAGATTGGTCAGATCGACCCGGTCGTTGTCGATGATCCCGATCGTCCCGACCCCGGCGGCGGCAAGATAAAGCAGCATCGGCGAGCCGAGGCCGCCGGCGCCGACCACCAGGACGCGCGACGCCAGCAGTTTCTCCTGCCCCTCCTCGCCGACCTCGTCGAGGATCAGGTGGCGCGCATAGCGCTGGAATTGCTGTTCCGAGAGTTCCATTCGCTTCGGTTCGGCGACGGGATTGCTCCGTCGCTGCGCTCCTCGCAATGACGGACCCTTATATCGTCATTGCGAGCAAAGCGAAGCAATCCCGCTGCGCGACAAAAATCACAATCCTTCGAACAGAGCGGTTGACAGGTAGCGCTCGGCCGAGCTCGGCAGGATCGCGACGATGGTTTTGCCCGCCATGCCGGGCCGCGCGCCGATTTCGAGCGCCGCCGCCAAGGCCGCGCCGGCCGAGATGCCGACCGCGATGCCGTCGAGGCGGGCGGCCTTGCGGGCGGTGCGAAAGGCAGTGTCGTTGCCGATGCGAATGACTTCGTCGATCAGCGAGGTGTCGAGTATCTCGGGCACAAACCCGGCGCCGATCCCCTGGATCTTGTGCGGGCCGGGCGGACCGCCGGACAAGACCGCGCTGTCCTCGGGCTCGATCGCGATCATCCGCACACCGGGTTTGCGCGCCTTCAGCACCGAGCCGATCCCGGTCAAGGTGCCGCCGGTGCCGACCCCGCTGACCACGATATCGACCGCGCCTTCGGTGTCCTGCCAGATCTCTTCGGCGGTGGTGCGGCGGTGGATTTCCGGGTTGGCCGGGTTCTGGAACTGCTGCGGCATCAGCGCGTCGGGCAGATTGCGCACGATCTCCTCGGCGCGCGCGATCGCGCCGCGCATGCCCTGCTTCGCCGGGGTCAGTTCGAGTTCGGCGCCGAGCAGCAGCAACATCTTGCGGCGCTCCAGCGACATGCTGTCGGGCATCGTCAGGATCAGGCGATAGCCTTTGGCGGCGCAGACAAAGGCGAGGGCGATGCCGGTGTTGCCGGAGGTCGGCTCGACCAGCACGGTGCCGGGCCGGAGGTGGCCCGCCTGTTCGGCCGCCTCGATCATCGCCAGCCCGATGCGGTCCTTGACCGAGGAGAGCGGGTTGAAGAACTCGCATTTGCCGAGAATGTCGGCGTCGACACCGGCATCGGCGGCGAGCCCGCGCAGCCGCACCAGCGGCGTCGCGCCGATCGTCTCGATAATGCTGTCGTAGATCCGGCCGCGGAATTCGCCGGTTGCCATCGGCAAGCTCTCTGTCATTTCTCGCATGATGCGGCCGCGCCGCCTGCCGCCGGCAATCCGCCGGGTCAGATCTCGAAATCGCCGCCCTCGACCACCCTTCCCTCGATCCCGGCATGCTGGGCCCGCGCGCACAGCTCTTCGAGGGTCAGCGCGTCGAGCCGCTGCATCGTTTCTTCCTGCAATTCGAGCCACAGCGGGCGGACCACCTGATGGCCGAGCGCACTGCCGGCCGGATCGCTGATCGGGTCTTCGCCGGTTTCGAGGTGGCGCACCGTGCGCACGATGTCGCCGAGGCTGATGCGGCGGCGCTCGCGTGCCAGGCGATAACCGCCCGAAGGGCCGCGGATCCCGATCAGGATGCCCTCGCGCACCAGCTCCTGCAGCACCGGTTCGAGATAGCGGCGCGGGATGCTTTCGCGCTCGGTGATCTCGATCGAGCGCACCGGGGCGGCACCTCCGTTATAGGCGATATCGAGCACCGCCTCGATCGCGAACAGCAGCTTCTTGGTCAGCCGGATCATGAATCAGCAGTGTCGCCGCACCGCCGGGTTTCGACAAGCCTTTGCACCGACGCCGTCAGGGTCCCCTGTGCAGAAACAGCGCCCAAACTGCTGCAACGGCGGTCACGACAAGAGCCGGTGCTTCGATGATCGCGACTCTTGCGCCGTTCCGATCTGCCCAGCCGCCAAATTTCTGCTGCCAGCTTGCCGACCGCCGAGGGCCTATCGCCGGCGGACGCTTCTCGTAAGGTCGGACTGCTCCCTCCACGCCGAAGACGTGCAATGAACAAAATCGATCGCGACGGCGCAGGGAAACACTCCGTTTGCCATAATTAAAAACCGTTACCAGGAGATTTCCACGAAAACCAGGGTCAACTTTTGTGGTGATATTTGCTATCCCCTTTTGTATTAGACCAACTTTGGGGAAGATTTCACCGAATCGGTGTTCGGGAAACTCCACCCATTCTTCGGTTTGGATAATTACCCCATCTCCTGGCCGGATGACTATCGTTCCGTTCTCGCCGATCTCCTGCCCATAATCAACGCGGTGGTCGCGGAAGGCCTCGCCGACACGTAGGTCGTAACCTGAGTTGCATTCGGTAGCCCCGGCGTTCAACTGTTCCGGGTCGCCGTCTTGTATCAGTACCGCTGTCCCGGCGCGCTGAAAATCGCGACCTCTGGTCACGACAGACGCCGGGCCGGCGGCCGCATCGGTGGTAAGAGCAATCAATCCCATCCGGCGCTCCATAGGCGAGGGCTCGGCGGCAGAACTGCCGTACAGCGATCAGTTTGATCTTTCCCGAAACAGCGTTGCCGCGATGCGCTCGGCGAGGCGATGGGCGACGTCGCGCTTGGTCATAACGGGCCAATCCTCGACCCCGTCGCCGTCGACCAGGTGGATGCGGTTGTCGTCGCCGCCGAAGGTGCCGGTGCCGGGCGATACGTCGTTGGCGAGGATCCAGTCGCAGCCCTTTTTCGCGCGTTTCGCGACGGCGTTGGCGACGATGTTCTCGGTCTCGGCGGCAAAGCCGATGACGAGGGTCGGGCGGTCGTTGCGATGATGGGCGAGCGTCGCGAGGATGTCGGGGTTTTCTACGAGCTGCAGCACCGGCGGACCCTTGCCGTCCTTTTTCAGCTTCTGGCCGGCGGCGCTCTCGACCCGCCAGTCGGAGACCGCCGCGGCCATTACCGCGACATCGACCGGCAACGCAGCCTCGCTCGCCTGCAGCATCTCGGCCGCGGTCTCGACCATGACGAGCTTGACGCCGGGCGGGGTCGGTTCCTGGGTCGGCCCCGACACCAGTACCGTCTCGGCGCCGAGAACCGCCAGCGCCGCCGCGATCGCATGGCCCTGCTTGCCCGAGGAATGGTTTGAGAGATAGCGCACCGGGTCGATCGGCTCGCGGGTCGGGCCGCTGGTGACCAAGGCGCGGCGCCCGGCAAGCCGCCGGTCGGGCGCGAAAAAGCTGCTGATCGCGGCGAGGATCTCGGCCGGCTCGGCCATGCGGCCGAAGCCGACCTCGCCGCAGGCCAATTCGCCGGCACCGGGGCCGACCCGAAGCACACCGCGCGTGGCCAGGGTCGCGAGATTGGCCTCGGTTGCCGGATGCGCCCACATCTGCGCGTTCATCGCCGGGGCGATCAGCACCGGCTTGTCGGAGGCAAGCAATGTCGTCGCGGCGAGATCGTCGGCGAGGCCCATCGCCATCCGCGCGATCAGGTCGGCGGTGGCCGGCGCGACGACGATGAGGTCGGCTTCGCGCGACAGCCGGATATGGCCCATCTCGCTTTCGTCGGTCAGCGAGAACAAGTCGCCGTAGACCTTGTCTTCGCTCAGCGATGACACCGAGAGCGGGGTGACAAACTGATGCGCCGCCGCGGTCATCACAACGCGCACCGCGGCGCCTTCCTGGCGCAGACGCCGGATCAGTTCGAGGCTCTTATAGGCGGCAATCCCGCCCGCGATGATCAACAGAACGCGCCGGCCCACGAGCACCTCATGCCTCCCTCTCCGCCGCTGAGGAGTATGCTACCGCCGGCGGGCAAGCGCGAGAGGATCGGGAGCCCGGGCTAGCGGTAGTCGGGCTTGCGCTTGGCGAGAAAGGCGGCGACGCCCTCGGCGAAGTGCGGGCTGGCGCGGACCCGGTCGCCGAGTTCCTGCTCCAGCGCCTCGCGGCTTTTCGCGTAGTCGGCGATGGCGCTGCTGATCTGGGTTCGCACGGCCTGCACGGCGGCGGGGCTGTTGGCGGCGATCGCCGCGGCGGTCTCCAAGGCCCACGGCATCAGAAGGTGACGCTCGACGACCCGGTTGACGAGCCCGATATGCGCGGCAAATTCGGCGTCGACCAGCCGCCCGGTCAACAGCAGATCCATCGCGTGGACGTGACCGACCTGCTGCGCGAGTTTCACCGTGGCGCCGCCGAACGGGTAGATCGACCAGCGCACCTCGGGCAGGCCGAAGCGCGCCTGCGGCGCTGCGCCACGAATATCGGTCGACAACAGCAGCTCGACCCCGCCGGCGATGCAATCGCCGTTGACCGCGGCGACAATCGGCTTCGAGAACGGCGTGTCCTTCAGCAATGCGCGGTTGATCACCCGCGCCAGCTCCGGGGCGGCGCTCATGTCGCCGGAAAGATCGGCGCCCGACGAGAACGCCTTGTCGCCGGCGCCGGTCAGCACGACGCACCGGCATTCGGCGTCGCCGTCGAGCCGATCCCATAGCGCCGCCAAATCGGCCATCATCGCCCGGGTCATCGCGTTGCGGCGCGGTTCGTTGGCGATCGTCACGATGACGATTTGATCCCCGCCCGCGGCGACCCGGATTTCCATCGTCGCGGCGCGCTATTTGGGGTTGTTCACGTAGGCGTGCGACGAATTTTCGAAGGGCCCCGCCGGCTGGGCGGCGGCGGCCTGTGCGGCGGCGGCCTGAGCGGCGGAGGTGGGCGGCAGGCAGGAGGGGGCGGGTCCCTCCCAGCAGGCCTGCTGTGCCGGTGGCGCCGCCGCGCCGCAGGCGGTCAATGCCAGAAGGGCGGCGAACAGCAGCGTGGGTCGGCAGGCTTTAGGCATGGACGCGCTCCGACGAGTGGTCGTGATGGTGGCAGGATTGCTCAGAACCAGCGTGCTTTCTCGACGACGTTGCGCAGCGGTTGCCCGCCGAGAAAGCGCCGGCAGTTGTCGCTCAATACCTCGAACCGGCGCTCGTCGAGGTAGGGTCCGTGGCCGGCTGTATGGGGCGTAATCAGTACGCCGGGCATCGTCCACAGCGGATGATCGGCGGGCAACGGCTCCTGCTCGAACACGTCGAGCCCGGCGCCGGCGATCTCCCCCGCCTGCAACGCGGCGACGAGGTCGTCGAGCCGGGTGGTCTTGCCGCGGCCGATATTGATAAAGAAGGCGCTTTTCTTCATATGCCGGAAGCGCGCCCGGTTCATCAAGCCCTCGGTCTCGGGGGTGTGCGGCACCGTCAGGATCACGAAATCGGCGCGCGGCAGCAAATCGTCGAGCGCGGCGGCGCGGTGCAGTTCCGCCACCCCCGGCGGCGGGTCGGTGCGCCGCTCGTCGACGCCGATCACCTTCATGCCGAAGGCGCTGGCGAGCCGCGCCACCTCTCTGCCGATGCCGCCGACGCCGACGACCAATGCCGTCGCCTCGGGCAGGTGCACGACGACATCGCCATCTTCGCGCCCGGCCGGCCGCCACTCGCGACGAAATTGCTGCGGCAGATAAACCTGCAGGCCGCGGGCGAAGGCCAAGACGAAGGCCATCACATGGGCGCCGATATGGTCGTTGTAGATCTCGCGGAAATTGGTGATGACGGCCGGGTGCTCGATCAGTTCAGGGTAGTAGAACCCGGCGGGCGGCGCGGCCTGCGGCGCCTGCAGCCAGCGCAATTTATCGGCGCGCTTGAGCAGGGCCGGCGGGATCGTGCCGTAGGCGCCGTCAGCGATGGCGATTGCCTGCTCGGCCCCCTCCATCGTCTCGGGTGCGATGATCTCGATCTCGGGGAGGGCGGAAGACAGGCGGCGCGCCCAATCGCGCGTCTTCTCGCCCTGCGGCGGCAGCATCAGGAAGGTGACCGGCATATCTGCGATTCCATCGGGATGTGGGGCGCGCACCAAACTCTATAGCGCATTATACTGCACGGCGAACTGAAAGGCGGCGTCATGCCTGTGGAGATGATCGGCTGGATCGCACCGCGGATCGCCTCGGAGCTGATCCCGCCGTCCGGCCCCCCGTTTGACGCGGGCGTCATCGCCGAGACCGCGCGCCTTCACGAGCGGGCGGGGTTCGATCGCGTGCTGATCGGATATTTCTCGGATATGCCCGACGGGTTTCTGGTCGGGGCGCACGCCGCCTCGGTCACCGAGCGGCTCAACTTCCTGCTGGCCCATCGGCCGGGGTTTGTGATGCCGCCGGTCGCCGCGCGCAAGCTGGCGACCCTCGACCAGCTGAGCGGCGGCCGTCTGGCGGTGCACATGATCGCCGGCGGCAGCGATGCCGATCAGGCCAAGGACGGCGACTGGACCGACCACGAGACCCGCTATCGGCGCTCGGCCGAATACATCGCCCTGCTGCGCCGGACCTGGATCGAGCCGGCCCCGTTCGACCACGAGGGCGAATTCTACCGGACCCGCGGGACCTATTCGGACATCCGCTGTCTTCAGCGACCGCACATCCCGATTTACGGCGGCGGCGGCTCCGACGCCGCGATCCGCGCCTTGGCCCCGCATGTCGATGTCTACATGCTGTGGGGCGAACCGCTGAAGGAGACGGCGCTGTTCATGGACCGCGTGCGACAGGAGGCGGCAGGCTGGGGCCGCAACCCGACCTTCAGCCTGTCGACCCGGCCGATCCTCGCGGCAACCGAGGGCGAAGCCTGGGACCGGGCGAGAGCCATCCTTGACCGCGTCCTGGCCAATCGCGGCGGGGCCGCGGCGCCAACGCGCCAGAATGTCGGCTCCAGGCGGTTGCTGCAGGCTGCCGCGGCCGCCGAGAGGCACGACACCTGCTTGTGGACACCGCTCGCCGTCGCGACGGGTGCGCAGGGCAATTCGACGGCATTGGTCGGCACGCCGGAAACCGTCGCCAGGGCGCTCTTCGAATATTACAAGCTCGGCGCCACAAGCCTGTTGATCCGCGGCTACGATCCCCGGCCGGACGCCGTCCAATACGGTGAGGAGCTCATCCCGCGCCTCCGGGCGCTGGTGGCGGATTATGATGCCGCCATCGGCGCCGAACCCGTGTTGCCTTGACATCGATCAATGCGGTTCGTGCGGAACGTGACTAATGGAGGGTTCGTCGAACGGAACACCGCGTCAAATGGGAGGACGGGATGAGCGGCTGGTGGCACGAAGAACGCATCCAAGAGCGCGCCTACGATCTCTGGGAGCGCGCGGGGCGTCCAGAAGGCAAGGCAATCGACTTCTGGCTTCAGGCCGAGACGGAAGTCGCCTCCGAGGAAAAAGGGCTCGAGCAGGAGATCAAGCTCGAATCCGAAGGCGCCGTCTGAGTTGAGCCGCCGGCGCCCGGAAGCCGGGGCGGCCGGCCGCATGCCATAGCATCGAGGACTGCGCGATGGCGGAGACGTTTCGCTTTGCGGACCAGCTTGGACCGCTGAAGCTGGTGCATATCTGGCGCCCGAAAATCGGGCTCAAGGCGGTCGTCGCGGTCGACAACGTCGCCTGCGGCCCGGCGGTGGGCGGCGTGCGCATGGCGCCCGACGTCAGCACCGAGGAGGCGTTCCGCCTGGCCCGGGCTATGACGCTGAAGAACGCCGCGGCGGGGCTGCCGCACGGCGGCGGCAAATCCGTCATCTTCGCCGATCCGAAGATGCCGCTCGCCGACAAGGAGCGGCTGATCCGCGCCTTCGCCGCCGCGATCGCCGATCTGGTCGACTACATCCCGGGGCCCGACATGGGCACCGACGAGATGGCGATGGGCTGGATCAGGGACGAGACCGGCCGCGCCGTCGGTTTGCCGCGCGAATTGGGCGGCATTCCATTGGACGAGATCGGCGCCACCGGCTTCGGCCTCGTCGCGGCAATCGAGGTGGCGGCGCAGCATCTCGGACTATCGCTCAAGGGCGCGCGCGTCGCGATCCAGGGGTTCGGCTCGGTCGGCAAGCATGCCGCGCGCTTTCTCGCGGAGAAGGGCGCCGTGCTGGTCGCCGCCAGCGATACAAACGGGACGCTCGCCGACGACAACGGCCTCGACGTCGCCCGGCTGATCGCGCTGAAAGACGAGGGACGGCCATTGCGCGATCACCCGGGCGGACGAAAGCTCGACGGTGACGCGGTGATCGACGTGAGGTGCGACATCTGGATCCCGGCGGCCCGGCCCGATGTGATTCACGCCGGAAATGTCGCGCGATTGCAAACAAAGCTGGTGGCGCAGGGCGCCAACATCCCGTGCACGGCGGAGGCCGAAGCTTCGCTCGCCGCCCGCGGCATCCTGGTGTTGCCGGACTTCATCGCCAATGCCGGCGGCGTCATCTGCGGCGCGGTCGAGTACCGTGGCGGCAGCGAAGAGGCGGCGTTGGCCGAAATCGACGACAAGATCCGCGGCAACACGCGGGCCGTCCTGGAGCGGATCAAGGGGAGGGCCACCTTGCCGCGGGCCGCCGCGCTGGCGCTGGCCACCGCGCGGATCGAGCGGGCGATGGCGACCCGCCGCTGGGATCATTGATCCGGTGAACGCCGCCGCGCGCCTTCCCGACAGGCGCGGTGAGGTGAGCTTCAAGTGATATGGCCATGACATATGATTCCGGATCGGTTCATTCGTCACCCCCGCGAAAGCGGGGGTCCAGGGTCACGGGCGCGGTGCTTGCTGCCCTGGATGCCCGCTTTCGCGGGCACGACGACGGGGGGCAAGTGTCGGAGTCCGGACCCTAGGCGAACCGGCCGCGGTCGTGCGGCGCCGCGAAGTCGAGCGCCGGCCCCAATGGCAGGATGCCGTTGTTCAAATGCCGCATGCCGCCGTAATAGCCGAGCTTGATGCGGGGGAAATCGACGGTCTCCGCCACGCCTTGCATCTGGTAGATGTCGCGCGTGTAGTTCCACAGGTGCGGATAGTCGACGAGCCGCCGCAAATTGCACTTGAACAGCACGTAATAGACCGTGTCGAACCGCACCAATGTTGGGAACAGCCGCAGATCGGCCTCGGTGAAGCGGTCGCCAACCAGCCAGCGCTGACGGGCGAGCCGGGCTTCGAGCTCGTCCAAGGCGGCGAACAACTTCTTGAAGGCCTCCTCGTAGGCCGCCTGGCTCTTGGCCAGTCCGCAGCGATAGACGCCATTGTTGATATTGTCGTAGACGAAGGAATTGACCGTGTCGATGTCAGTGCGCAATTCCGCCGGATAAAGATCGAGGCTCGAATCGCCGAATTCGTCGAACTCGGCGTTCAGCATGCGGATGATTTCGGACGATTCGTTGTTGATGATCGTGCGCGTCCTGCGGTCCCACAATACCGGGACGGTGGCGCGGCCGGTATAGCCGGGGCGTGCCGCGCTGTAGACCTGATGCACATGGAACGCGCCGCCCTGCGGCACAAGATCGTCGAAGCCGCGCGAATAGGCCCAGCCCTCGCCCTTCGGCAGATCCGATTCGAGTAGCGGCAGCGCGCCGCCGAGCCCCTTCAGCCGGCGCATCAACACGGTGCGGTGCGCCCACGGGCAGGACGGCGCGGTGACAAGCTGATAGCGCCCCGCTTCCGCCTTGAAGCCCGACGAGCCGTCGCGGGTCACCCGGTCGCGGAACAGCGAGTCCGGCCGCAGAAAGGCGCCGCCGCCGTCCCTCGGGAGCGGATCGTCGTCGAACCAGGTGCCGTTGACCAGCATGCCCATCGCAAATCTCCAGCGTCGCGGCGCACAGCATAAAGCAAAAGCCGTCGCACTGAGCGGCCCCTCGTCGGTCTGCGCAGAAAGTTGAGCCAGGCCCTCGTTGCCGGCGCTAAACTCCGGTGCATGACAGCCGACAGACTCGCCAAACTCTGCTCCGGCCGGGTGCATTACGCCTGGATCGTCCTCGCCGTGATGTTCATCGCGGCGCTCGCCGGAGTCGGCGTGCGCGCCGCGCCGGGCGTGATGATCGTGCCGCTGGAGCGCGCCTTCGGCTGGGATGTCGGCACGATATCGGGCGCCATCTCGGTCAACATCATCCTGATGGGCGCGACCGGGCCGTTCCTCACCGGCATCATGGAAGTATTCGGGCTGCGGCGCACCGTCCTCGCGTGCCTGCTGGTATTGGCCGCCGGGACGGGCTTGTCGATCTTCATGACCACGCCCTGGCAATTGTTCGTGACCTGGGGGCTGATGGTCGGGATCGGCTCGGGCGCCGGGGCGGTCGGGATCACCGCGGCGGTCGCCAACCGCTGGTTCGCCGAGAAGAACGGCTTTGCGATGGGGCTGCTGTTCTCGGCCGCGGCCGCCGGGCAACTCGTCTTCCTGCCGGTGCTGGCGTATCTGGCGGAGGCGTTCGGCTGGCAGGCGGTGGCGCTCGCGGTCACCGTGGCGATCGCCGTCGTGCTGCCGGTTGTTGCCCTGCTGCTCCCGGAGTCGCCGGCGGATATCGGCATCGCGCCCTATGGTGCGGCCGCCGTGCTCCGTCCGCCGCCGCGGGCCGGCAACCCGTTTTCGATCGCCCTGACGGTGCTGGCGAGCGCCGGGCGCTCGGCCGATTTCTGGCTGTTGACCTTGAGCTTTGCAGTATGCGGGTTTTCGACCAACGGCCTCATTAACACCCACCTGATCGCCTATTGCACCGATCGCGGCATCTCGCAGGTGAACGGCGCCTGGATCCTCGTGGCGGTCGGCGTGTTCAGCCTGATCGGCTCGGCGGCCTCGGGCTGGCTGTGCGACCGCTACAACCCGCGGGTGTTGCTGTTCTGGTACTATTCGCTGCGCGGCCTGTCATTGATCGCGGTGCCGTTCAGCCGGTTCGACGTGGTGAGCCTGTCGCTGTTCTCGATCTTCTACGGCCTCGACTGGGTGGCGACCGGCCCGCCGACCTTCGCGCTGACCAACGAAGTGTTCGGCCGCAAGGATACGCCGATCGTCATCGCATGGATTTTTGCCGCGCATCAGGTCGGCGGAGCGCTCGCCGCCTTCGGCGCCGGCGCGGTGCGCAGCGCGACCGGCGACTATTTCCTGGCCTTTGTCGCGAGCGGGGTCGCCTGCCTCTTGGCGTCCCTCCTGGCGTTGCGGGTCACCCGCTCCGGGTTCGCCGTCGCAGCGGCCGAATAGGGGGGCGCAGCAATGAGTTCGTGCGCGGGCAAGGTCGTGCTGGTCACCGGGGCGCAGGAGGGGATCGGCCGCGCGATGGCAGTGGAATTCGCCGCTGCCGGGGCCGATGTCGCGGTCAACTGGCTCGATGATGAGGCGGCCGCAGCCCGAGTTGCCGACGCGGTCAGGGCATCGGGATGCCGGGCCCTGCTGGTCCAGGCCGATATGGCGCAGCTCGACCAGGTGCGCGCGATGGTGGCGGCGGCCGGGCAGGGGCTCGGGCCGGTCGACGTGCTGATCAACAATGCCGGCGTCTTCCCGCGCGTGCCGTTCCTCGAGATGGAGGAGCGCGACTGGGACTACGTGCTCGACGTCAACCTCAAGGGCGCGTTCTTCTGTGCGCAGGCTGTGGCGCAGGCGATGGTGGCGGCGGGGCATGCCGGCTCGATCATCAACCTGACCTCGGGCGCCGCCTTTCGCGGAAGCCCACGCGGGGTGCATTACTGCGCGAGCAAGGGCGGGGTGTTGTCGATGACAAGGCAGATGGCATTGGAACTGGCGCCCTACCGGATCCGGGTCAACGCGATCGCGCCGGGCCTCACCGACACCGCCCAGCCGCGCTATGGCATGAGCGAATCCGAACTCGCCGCTTCCGGGGCGGCGCTGCCGCTCGGGCGCGTCGCCGACCCGGAAGAGATTGCTCGCGCCGCGGTGTTCCTCGCCTCGGCCGACGCCGGGTTCATCACCGGCCAATGCCTGCACGTCAACGGCGGCGGCTATCTGGCGTGATCACGCGCCGGCTTGGCGGACGAGCCCGGCCCCGGTTCGGTGCTCAGGGCGGCAGGTGGTAGCCGATCGCCGCCTCGACCTCCAAGGTGCGCTGTACCGCCGGACGCTGCATCATATGCCGGTAATGCGCGGTGAGGCCGGGGAACGGGCCGAGATCGGGGTGCAGCGTGTCGACGTAGCGCCACCACAGCCGGAACAGATGGATGTCGGCGATCGAGTAGCGCTCGACGCACCATTCGGCGCCGGCGAGCCGCTGTTCGGCGATCTCGAAAACCTCGCGCCAGCGCTCG
>DATLTH010000390.1:0-9230 GCA_035533695.1 Allostellaceae bacterium
CTAGTGACGCTGATGGCAGCTCACATCCTCGCTGCCTTCGTTCATTTGTTCGTCTACCGAGACCGAATCATGCAGCGCATGTTGCCGGGATGACGTGCGACCGCTCTCCGCGCTGAACTGCCAGCACTTTGGCCTGTCTCATTTCCGGGGTCCAGCTCACGAATTTCGGTGTGACAATCTTCGAAAACCACCCAACTGAGATCACTGATATGAAGTTTCGTGGGGGCCATCACTCCCGGAAGATCTGGGTAGTTTCCGAGGCTGCACTGTCGCGTGGCCGAAGGGTATCTTCCGGGCCACGAACAGCTACGCGACTATTATTCACCATGAATGCGTACAAGGAGCGAAATGACGAGACATTGGCTCGCGGCTGAGAAACTGGGTGTTTCTCGTAACCAACGCATTAATGCTGCTAACCGCCGGTCTCGGCCAATGGATCTACCTCAGTAACAAGAAGAGATTGGCGTCTGACCGTGCGCGGCCGAACGCGCAGGTGATCGTGAATGAAAGCTAACTGTTTTGCAAAAAATTTTCCTGTCGTTTGTGTGGGCGGCTCGGCCGGTGGCCTCGACGCCTATACCCGCCTACTCCGGCATCTTCCGCCCGATATGGGTGTTGGTATCGTCATTGTTAATCATCTGAGAACCGTATCCACCCTTCTCCACGAAATTCTCCCGCGCTACACAGAAATGCCGGTTGAGCTGATCACGGAGCGATTAGTCATCCAGCCCAACCGTGTATTCATCATCCCGGAAAGGCGCGATTTGCACATTCTTGATGGAGAGTTTCGCCTAAAGCCGATATCAAAGCCTCGGGGATGGCCGGATGTGATTACGGTTTTTCTGCGTTCCCTGACCCGGCACTGGGACGGTCAACTCATCGCGGTCATTGTCTCCGGCTATGATGGCGACGGCGCAGCAGCCCTGTGCGGCATAAAGGAAGTGGGGGGCATTACCATCGCGCAGAAGCTGGAGACAGCCCGGCAGCCTGATATGCCCGAGAGCGCAATAGCGAGCGGGTGCATAGATTTTGTTCTTTCACCTGAGGATATCGCTCAAGAAATAGTACGAATTGCGCATGACGATCTCGCGACCGTCCCTGCTGCGACCGCGGGAGGCAGGCGTCGCACGCGTCGCCTTCCCGCGTCGCTGCCGCGGCAACGCTAGGCCCTACCTGTCGCCGGCCCGTCGGTGCCGCGACTTTACTCTATGCGCAGCCCGATATTGACGCTGCCCGGCAGCACACGCAGACCGTCAATGAACCGCGCGTGTCCGCGAGCGCCGAGCTGGACGTTCGGCTCCTTGACGGGGCTGGCAACGAAGTGTGGCGCGGCACCTATCTGGGATCGCACGGCTGACGCTCCGCGGAAGACGACGGTATCGACAGACGGCGACCTGGTCCGCGAAGAAGTGGGATCACGATCGCAAATGAAGCAAGCGCCGGTCTGCGGACAGCACGATGGCGATCCAGGCGATCGCGACAAGATAACCGCCCAAAACATCGCTCGGATAGTGCACGCCAAGATAGATGCGCGTCCCCCCGATCGCCAACACGAGCAAAACCGTCGCGATCCAGATTCCCGTTTTCATCGCAGCTGACTGCATGGAGCGTGACGCCGCGATAGCGAGTCCGCCGTAGAAGCAGAGCGAGAACAGCGCGTGCCCGCTGGGGAAGCTATAGGTCACCGGCTCAGATCCGAAGAATGGCGGCGGCCGCACGCGCTGAAACGAGAATTTCAGTCCATTCTCCAGCGCCAACGCGCCCACCATCGTCACCGTCAAGAATACGACCCCGTCACGACGCCCCGCGCGCACCAGAACCGCGACCGCGACAACGCCGAACAGCGCGAGGACGCCGAGGGTTCCGAGCCAGGTCACCGTCTCCGCAAGGAGAGTCAAAAGCGGCGACGCGCGACTGTGCAGTTCCATCCGGATGGGTTCGTCGAAGCCAGCCAGGCGGTTTGTCTCCACAGCTATGGCAAGCCCGCAAAACAGCGCGGCGGCGATCGCGGCAAGCACCAGAAAGTACGCAGATCGCCTCATGGCGAGGCGATACGCGACCATCCAACCTCCGTCCGCCTGAACCGTTCGGTGCTCGCAGCGACGAACCGACCCTCATCGGGCTGCCACACCATGCAATCGATCGCAACTTCGGGCCGGGCGACGCGTACGACATTGAACGCATTCACCTCACCTCGCCGCTGCGTCGAGGTCGCTGTCCCCGCCCGGATCAGCAGCGCCGCCCGACCGGGCAGCGGGTAACGCTTCGTCGTCTCGCCGACGCCGCTCCTATGCAGGTGCCCGGATAGGATCATGTCGACGTCAGCCAGCAAGAACCCGGCCATCGCCATATCGGCGCGGCCAACCACTTTGTGCGCGGCTATAGCCCCCGGAACCGGGTCTGGCGTGTCGAACGTGTGGTGCGTGACAACAATCCGTGTCACATCCTTCCCGCAATGCGCGAAACGCCGTATGGCGGCTTCCATCTGGCGCCGATTGATGCGGCCATCCTTGAACGTCAGGGCGCGTGCCGTGTTGACGCCGAGCACCGCGATCTCCGAATCCTCGCAAAAGGGCGCGAGATCGCTCGTGATGTAGCGCCGATACCGGTCCAGCGGCGAGAACCAGCGCAGCAAGACGTTGTAAAGCGGCACATCGTGGTTGCCGGGGACGGCCAGCACCGGGGCCGGCAACGTCTCGAGGAAATGCGCCGCCGCTTTGAATTCCGCGATGCGGGCGCGTTGCGTAATATCGCCCGAAACCACCACGAGGTCAGGCGCCGCCACAGCCACCGCGCGCAGCAGCGCCGGCGGGATCGCCGGGTCGACACGGCCAAAATGCAAGTCCGAGAGATGAACGATGGTGCGCGCCAATCCGGCCCGTCCCTTTCATTCAGCAGACGGCACGACGACGCGCAGGGCGCCGGGCCGGCTACGATAGTGCAGCGGCGTCCGCATTACGTTGACCTCGCCGTCGGTCGCGACTTGCACATGGTCTCGATGCATGCGCACGTCAGTGTGTTCGGTCTCGAACGCCGCAAGGTCGGCATCGCGAACCGACCCCAGCAGCGCCTTCAGCGCCAGCGCAATCAGGGTGAGCCGGCCGGCATAGGGCGCCGCGCAGACCCACAACTTGCCGCCATCCAGGATCGCCCGCGTGCCGATCTCCAGGCCCGCCACCGCATAACGGTTATTGCCGATGAACACGAAAGGCGTGTCATACGACTGACGATGGCTGTGATCCTCGTCCAGTTCGACATGCAGCGTGCGGGACCGTTGGACGATGAGTGCCGCGGCCTGCGCGAAGGCGACCCATTTGCTGCCGCCCTGCCGCTGTTCGCGCTTGCGCTCCTGCACGATGCGCGGATAGAAGCCGATGCTTGAATTGTTGAGGAAAATGCGCCCGTTTACGTCGCCGACATCCACCCGGGCGACTTTGCCGGTGAACAGGGTTTGCACCGCCTTTTCGAGTTCAAGCGGGATGCCCAGGTCTTTGGCGAAGTGATTGAGGGTCCCCATCGGCAGCACGCCAAGGGCGGTGTCTGTACCGACCAGCGCCGCCGCGACCGCCGCGATCGTTCCGTCGCCGCCTCCGCCCACGACCAGCCCGCCGACGGCGCGCGCCTCGGCGGCGAGCGAGCTGAGATCGGCCCCGCCAGAGGACATCAGGACGCGCGCCTCCCACCCCCGCTCGGCCGCGACCTGTCTAATGAGCGCGCGCGCTTCAGCGGCGCTGTTGGACCCGGCCGCGTCATTGAGGATGCAGGTCAGGACCCGTTCCATCCGGCCCTCCATCGAGATCGATAAGCATCGATCGCATCGTCAAGTTAACGGACGCAGGTGCGTTGTAAACCGGCATTCCCCGATGCGCAGCTCACCCGGCGATCTGGGAGGTAGGGCACCCGCCATCCGATGGCCTTTGCGACGGCGGAAGTGCCGGGAGGGCGCCCGCGGCCAGCGTTTCCCTTCGGTGATTGCTGTCCGACGGGAGGTTCGGCTGAGTCGGGGGACAAATGAACGCAGTTCCCCTGCTGACGTCTGGCAGTGACTGCGGCGCTCAGCATCGCGCCGGCGGCGGCAATGGCTTTGCCGTTCTCGCACGTGTGTTCTAAAATCTTGTCGACCGATCATGAGGATAGCGGCACCGGGGGTCCCGCTGGCGCGAGGAGGCCGATGGCACGACCGAGAGAGTTCGACGAGACGACCGTGCTGGAGGCGGCGATGAACTGCTTCTGGGCCCAGGGCTTCGGACAGACCTCGGTGCGCGATCTCGCCGAGCGGATGGGGATCACCGGCGCCAGCCTCTACAACGCGTTTGGCGACAAGCGGTCGTTGTATCGGCAGGCCTTCGTCCATTACCTCGCGCAAACGGTGCGGGACCGCGTTGCGCGGCTGGAGAAGCTGCCGCCGGCTCTGGCGATCCGGACATTTTTTGACGAGATCATCGAGCGGTCAGTAGACGACGAGCAGCGCCGGGGCTGCATGCTGGTCAATGCGGCGCTGGAACTGGCGCCGTATGACCCCGAATTTCAGAAACTCGTCGCCGCGGAGATGATGTTCATCGAGGCGTTTTTTCGCCGCTGCGTCGCGGCGGGACAGAAGGACGGCTCGATCATCGGAGCCCGCCCCGCCGATGAGGTGGCACAGCTGCTGTTGAGTGTGCTGCTCGGCATCCGTGTCCTGGCGCGATCCCGCCCGCAGCGCGAGGTGCTGGAAGGTGCGGCCAACGGGGCGTTGGCCCTACTCGGGACCGGCGCGTAACACCGGGCAACACGTCTCGTACCAGCGCTGATATCGCGCCTGAAATAGCTGCCGGTTTCCAGCGCATTCGTTATAGATTGATCGCTCTAAAATAGGTGATAAGCTCCGGCAGGACGAGGCGATCCCATCGCCGCGCGCTGATGCGAGGAGACGATCGGTGACGCGATTGACCGACTTACCGTCCGATCAGGCCAAACGCCTGGCGGAACTTGAATGCCCCGATTTTGAGACGCGGCCCTGGGTGACGGGTCCGGCCCTCTCGCGCCGGCGCGTCGCGATCGTTTCCTCCGCCGGGCTCGTCGTGCGCGGCGAGAACCCGTTTCGCGGGCGCGACCCCGATTACCGCGCGATCCCGTCGACCGTTGCAGCTGGCGACCTATTATGCAGCCACATCTCGATCAATTTCGACCGCACCGGGTTTCAGGAGGACTGGAACGTCGTCTTTCCGCTCGACCGGCTCAACGAGCTGGCGGCGGATGGGACGATCGGCTCGGTCGCCGCGACGCACTATTCGTTCATGGGCGCGACCGACCCGGTCCAGATGGAGTCTTACGCGCGCGAGTTGGCCGGCCGGTTGAAAGCGGACGCGGTCGACGCTGTCATCCTTTCCCCCGTTTGACCGCTCTGCACGCGCGCCGTGAGCGCGCTAGGGCATTATCTGGAGGAAGAGGGCATCGCAACGGTCGCGATCGCATTGATCCGGCCGCAGGCGGAGAACACCAAGCCGCCGCGCGCGCTGTGGGTGCCGTTCGAACTGGGCCGTCCGTTCGGCCCGCCAGGCGACGCGGCATTCCAGAAGCGCGTGCTGCTGACCGCGCTGGGCATGCTGGTCGAGGGCGGCGGACCGGTGCGGATCATCGATTTCCCGGAGGACGATCCGCGCGCCCAGCCCGACCCCGCATGGCAGCCACCATTCATGCCGGCGGCGGTAGCAAACGGTTCTGCAGAGTCGCTGGCGTCCCGGATGGAGGCGGAAATCCCGCTGCTCCAGGGCGCGCACCAGCGCTGGAAGGCGCAACACCGTCGCAGCACAGTCGGCTTGAGCGGGCTGCCGATTGGCGAATGCGCCCGCTACGTCGCGGACTGGCTGCGCGGGAAGGCGCCGCCGAGCCCACGTGAGGGCTTCTCGGCACCGTTGATCTTGCGCTTCGCGGTCGACGATCTGAAGGCGTATTGCCTGGAGGCGGCCGGCGCCGGACCCACCAGGCCTTCAAGCCGGCAGCTCAGCGATTGGCTCTGGAACGAGACCGCCGCCGGCGCTTCGCTCTACGTGCTTCGGGACCTGCTGCTGACGCAGGAAGACGAGCGGTTGCGACTCATCGTTGCCAATTTCATGGTGCCGGCCGCGAGGGCACGTACCCGCTGAGGAGGGCATGGAAAACATAAAGGTCGTTGCCTTCGACACCGGCGGTACGGTGCTCGACTGGCATACCGGCTTGACCGCGGCGATGACGGCATGGGGCGCCGCACACGGTATCGAGCGCGATTGGCACGCGCTGGCGAACGAGCATCGCCGCCGCTCACTGCGCCGGATGACCAACACGGTCGATCCCGGGTTCAACATCGACGACGTGCATCGCGACGTGGTGGGCGAATTGTTCGATGAGAACGGGCTCGGTGGTTCCGGAGAGGAACGACGAGCGATCGCCGATTGCTGGCACCAACTTGATGCGTGGCCGGATTTTGCGGCGGCGCTGCGCCGGTTGCGGCAGCACCGCATCTGCGCCTCGTTCACAATCCTCAGCCTGTCGCTGATCGTCGATGTGTCGCGCCGCAACGGGATCGATTGGGACGCCGTGATCCCGTGCGAGATGCTGCGCGTCTACAAGCCGCTCCCCGATGCCTATCGTCGCGCCGCCGCGTTTCTGGCCGTCGAGCCGCGCGAGATCCTGATGGTGGCGTGCCACAATTTCGACCTCGATGCGGCCCGTGGCGCCGGCTATCGCACGGCCTTTGTGCGTCGCCCGAGCGAGTGGGGAGCCGCCGGTCCGCCCGACCCGGCACCCAACCCCGCCACCGACATCGTGGTCGACGGGTTTGCTGAACTTGCTGATCGTTTCGGCGCCTGAAGCAACAGCGATACGTCAGCCTCGATCACCATGACGCAAGAGTGAGGCATTTAGCGGAGCCAAGCCGAAGTCAGCTTTCGGCGCTGTGCCCGTTCGGCTTTCAGCTCGTCCGGGTCGGCAGGAGATGCCCCATTTCCGCCATTGACCGAGGTCAACCGAGGCGTCTCAGGAGGGTGGAAACCGGAAATTCCGGCAGTGTGAAGTTTGCCGTTTCAACGCCTCAAGCGGAATCTCGCCGCGGATAGGCGTGGATGCCAGCTGCGACCGCGTCGGCGACATGCTCCTTGGTGATGACCCCGATGACGTCCGCCGGGCGCGGTACATGGAAGCCCGGCGCGTTCTGGTGAACCACCACGGCCATCACGCCGTTCCTGCGCCAGAGCCGGACAATCATGTCGAAGGCGACGTCGTTCTCGCGCACGATGGTGAAGTCGCGCCGCGCGACGTCGCCAAAGGTAACGCCGGTTTCGGTTTCGGTCTCGGCGACGGCGCTGCGCAGCCCGGTGTTGATCCGAATCACGCCCATGATCTTGTCGCGATGCGTGATGATTACATGGCGCATGCCGTCGTGATGCTCGGGCTGGCGCAGGAACGAGTCGAGTCGCATCTCGGCCGGGACGAGCACGAAGTTGCGCTCCATGACGTCTTTCGCCGCCCGCACCAGGAACATGTTCGCGTGCAGCGCCTTGGGGATAACATGGCCGCGGCCGACCAGCTTGGCGGTGTAGATGTTCTCGCGCGACAGCGCCCGCCTGACGCCGAGCCCCGCCGCGACGGCGAGGATCATCGGCAGGACGATGTGATAATCGAGCGTCATCTCGAAGATCATCGTCACCGCGGTCATCGCCGCGCCGGTGCCGCCGCCGACCATTGCCCCCATGCCGACCATCGCGAAAGCCGGCACATCGATCGCGAGGCCCGGGAGGACGAGCGCAACGAGCGTCGCGAAGGCGGCGCCCAAGGTCGATCCCATGAACAGCGACGGCGAAAAGATGCCGCCTGAAGAGCCGGCGCCGAGGCTGGTCGACGTCGCAAACAGCTTGGCGACGAAGAGAAGGCCCAACAGCCAGGCGGTCGCGCCCCAGCCATTCAAGACCGATTGGATCGTCGAATAGCCGACGCCTTCGACAAAATAATGCCCAAATGACTGGTGCAGCCCGTAAATCAGCGCGCCGACCAGCAGCATGCCGAACACGTGCCGCGTGTAGCGACCGGGCACCTTCTCGAACACATCCTCGGCGAAATGCAGCGCGCGGATGAAGAGCGCTGCCGCAACGCCGCAGATCGCGCCGAGCAGCACGTAGAGCGCCAAGGTCGCCAGCGCCAGCGCCGGATGGCTCAGCGGCAACGCGTCGATCGGCGGTACGCTGAACGCCGGCTGCGGCCCGAACACCAGCCGGCCGATAAAGGTCGCCGTCCCGGTCGCGGCGGCGACCGGCAGGAAGGTGTTGACGCTGACCTCGGGCAGCATCAGCTCGATTGCGAACATGACACCGCCGATCGGCGTGTTGAAGGTCGCCGCGATCCCGGCCCCGGCGCCGGCGGCGACGAGGGTGATGCGCTGCGCCGCTGGCATGCGGATCAATTGTCCGAGCGTCGACCCCAGCGCCGAGCCGATCTGGATGATCGGCCCCTCGCGCCCGACCGCGGCGCCGCTGCCGATCGCCAGCGCCGAGGCCAGCGACTTGGCGACCGCGACGATCGGACGGATGCGGCCCCCATTGTAGTAGATCGCGTCCATCACCTCGGGGACGCCATGGCCCTTCGCCTCGGGCGCAAAATTGGCGATGATGAAGGTGACCCCGATCGCGCCCGCCGCCGGCACCAGGATGACCCACGCCCCCCATGGGTTCGCCGGGGTGAAGAGGCTGGAGTCGTAGGCGAAGGAGAAACTCTGAAGAAAAAAGAGATTGTGAACCAGGCCAATCAGCTCGCGGAACAAAAACGCGCCGATCCCGGTGACGATGCCGACTGCGACTGCGAGTAGCGACATGCTGATGAGCCCGAACGGCGGAATGCCGACTTCCCAGCCGGACAGCGCGTTCGCCGCCGCCCGCGCCGCGACCGGTGCCGCCGCTAGGCCGCTAGCAGCTTCCGCCTCGGGCTTCAAGGATGGATCGGGAACCATCTCGGCCAACTCTTGCCTCAGTGCCTGACCAACTGTCAGCCGCACCATAAACTTTAGCGCGCGAGGTTCAACCTGTCCGCCGCCGCGCAGCAATGTGGGTCCGCTCGGCCTACTGCCGAAGCACCGCGCTGGTGGATAAAAACGGTCAATCGACAAAACGCTTACCGGCCAGCGGTTGCGTTGTCGCGTCTCGACGCACCCTGGCGCGATAATCCTTGCGCAGCAGGCCCGATATTCACGATGAGCCGATATTGCGATGGGTGACGAGACCGCT
>DATLTH010000391.1:0-2215 GCA_035533695.1 Allostellaceae bacterium
GGTGGATGCCAAGGGCCGCCTCTGCTAGCGCAAGCCCCGCCGGTTCGCCGATGTGCCGCCTGATCGCGGCCTCCGCGAGTGCAGCGTTCACGCGGAGCGTGCCGCCCGCGAGCGATTCAGGGCCGATATAGCCAAGCACCACATTTGCGTCGGTTACGGTTGGCACGTCATTGCCGCGCCCATAGCAGGCCGGTCCAGGCACCGCACCGGCGCTGCGCGGGCCGACGCGCAACGCCCCGCCGGGATCAATCCCCGCAAGGCTTCCACCGCCGGCGCCCACTTCACAAATGTCGATCACGGGGATCCGCAGCACATACCCGTTGCCTCGCATCAGCCGGCTGCTCGCGGAGGCGGGACCGCCCACTTCGTATTCGCTCGCCCGCAGGATCTTTCCTGCCTCGATAATCGAGGCCTTTGTGGTCGTCCCCCCCATGTCGAGCGTAATGACGTTCGCATAGCCTGCGGTCGCCACTGCGCGTGCGGCTGCGACCACCCCGGCTGCCGGCCCGGATTCAATGACCGTGACTGGCCGTACCGCTGCAGTCGCCGCACTGGTAAGACCGCCGTTCGACTGCATGACCAGAATCGGGACGTGAACCCCGTCTCGCGCCAGTCTCTTGCGCAGCTGTGAAAGATAAGTATCGATCAAGGGCGCGACGTAGGCGTTGACTACCGTCGTGCTGGTCCGCTCGAACTCCAGCATCTCCGGCAGCACGTCGGAGGAGAGTGATACGTGCTTGCCCGGGAACCGCTGCCGCAGCGCCACGCCTGCCTGCCGCTCGTGGTTGGGATTGCGATAGGAGTGCAGAAAGCAGACTGCGATCGCCTCGACGTTCTGCTTCTCGATCTCTGCCATCGCCTGTTCGAGGGAGGCGGCATCGAGCGGAACGAGCACGCGTCCGTCGGCGCCCACACGCTCCCGCACGGTAAAGCGGAGAGCCCGCGGCACCAGTGGCGGAGGTTTCTTCCACGCGAGGTCGTAGGAAAGCGGAATCCGGATGCGTCGTAGCTCCAGTATGTCACGGAAATTCTCGGTCGTGAGTAATGCGGTTCGCGCACCACGCCGCTCGAGCACCGCATTGGTCGCAACGGTTGTTGCGTGCGCCAGCTCCCCGATCTCCGCACCATTAGCCGCCGCCGTGCGGCAGGAGGCGATCCCTTCCAGGATTGCTCGCGCATAATCGTCGGGCGTCGATGGCACCTTTCGTCGGTCGAGCCGCCCATCCGGCCCAAGGAACACCAGGTCGGTGAAGGTGCCGCCGATATCGACGCCAACGCGCGTGGTCGTCTCGGGTTTCACTTGACGGCTTCGCCGACCGTCCGCGCCTGTCGCAGAACGGCCGTCGCCTCGCGATCAAGGCGCCACGGGCCGGCCAACAGAACGACGCCGTACGCGTGCCGGGCTGCCGCTTCGGTCACTTTGCCATCGCATACGTCGGCCAAAACAGAGGCCGGCTCGCGTTGAAAAGGATCCCCGTAGCCGCCGGCTCCGGCGGTGACGTGTCGCAGGACTTCGCCCGACCGCAATGGCCGCGTGAACTTCGTCGGCAGCTCGTGCCATCCGGCACCGTCGTCAAGCGAAGTGGCGGATGGGCCGCCCGCTTCTCCACCCGAAAGGCCGTACGGCCGGAAGTGTCGTCGGTCCGACCGGAACTGAAGCGTCGCGCTTCTGCCGAGGAAGCGCAGTTCGCGAACGATTGACATTCCGCCCCGATATTTCCCGGCGCCGCCACTATCCGGCAGAAGCTCGTAGCGCTCCACCCTGATCGGCGCTTGGTTTTCCACTGCCTCGATTGGCGCGTTGGCTATGTTGCAGGCAGGATTGGCCGCGGCGTCGATGCCCTCACAGCCTGCGCCAGCGCCCCACGCCCCCATCAGCGCCTCTCGAAACAATATAAAGCGTCCATTCCGATCATGGCCGCCGATGCTGTAACTGCTGGTGCCTCCCTCTCCGGCCGCGCGGACCCGGTCGGGAACCGCCTGAGCCAGTGCGCCGAACAAGGCGTCGATCAGGCGGAAACCGCTGACGCCGCGTGCCGCAACAGCGGCTGGTGGGCGCGGGTTGAACAGACAGCCGAGAGGTGCAGACACGTGAATCGGCCGGAAGAAGCCGGAATTGTTCGGGACGTCCCGATCCATGATGGCGCGAACCGCGAAATACGCCGCCGACTTGGCAAAGGAGAAGGTCGCATTGATTGCCCCCGCCACCTGGTCA
>DATLTH010000392.1:0-2236 GCA_035533695.1 Allostellaceae bacterium
GTGGTACATCGCCGAGCAAAGCGGAAGCGTCGAAATCGCCCGCAACGCTGTCGCTTCGATCACAGACCGTTTTGATTTATTGTCGACATACTCCCAGCTCGGCCGCAATCGAGGCGATCTCCGCCCGGGTCTGCGGAGCTATCCGGTCGGCGATTACGTCATCTTTTATCGCGTGCAGCGCCGCGACGTGATTATCCTTCGCGTATTGCATGGTCGGCGTGACATCGAGCGGCTGATCACCGGCCGGTAAATCGGCCCGGGCCGGGTTTGGCCGGCTCGACGGCGAGCGGGCGATGCTCAAGCATGTAGGATGGGCTGAGCGCAGCGAAGCCCATCACGAGCACGGTCGCGTCACAACTGATGGGCTTCGCTACGCTCAGCCCATCCTACGAGCTGGGCCGTCCGGCCTGTTGACATGATTCCTCACCGGGCCGAATGGGTCCCGGAATTCTTGCGCCGCGCATCATTGCGTGCAGAATGCCTCGGGATGCCCCGCCACCGGTCCGCGCTGGGCCGCGTCATTCGCGCGCCTTGGTGTAGGGATAAACCAGGTCGCCGGTCTTGTACTTGGCCGGCGAGAGGATTGTCACCGTGCTCGACGATTTGAACTGGTCGGCGCTGTGGCCCTTGATGCTGTGATACTGCACCCAGATCGGCCGCGCCTCGGTCCATTCGCCATTGGGACCGAAGGCGAGGTCGCCGACGACCGTGTGGAAGGGCGGCAGGAAATAGCCGAGCGGGTCGCCCCTCGGCCGCCCCACTCGGCTTGTTGGCGCCCCTTGCGCCCGCAAACGGGCGCCCGTCTTGCGTCGGGCCGGCCGACAGGCAACAGTAGCCGCCCGCCCCATCCCGGGTAAACAACGGGAGCGTCGCCGATGCCTCATTTCGCCGCCAATCTCAGCATGATGTTCAACGAGGTCGAGTTCCTCGACCGGTTCGAGGCCGCGGCACGGGCCGGCTTCAAGGGGGTCGAGTTCCTGTTTCCCTATGATTACCCGCCCGAGACGATCGCCAACCGGCTCGAACGCCATGGGCTGACCCTGGCGCTGTTCAACCTGCCGCCGGGCGACTGGTCGAAGGGCGAGCGCGGCTTTGCCGCCACGCCGGGACGTGAGGCGCAGTTCCGCGCCGCGGTCGAAACCGCGATCCCCTATGCGAAGGCGGCCCGGTGCCGCACGATCCATGCGATGGCCGGGCTGTGGCCCGAGGGCCGCGACAAGCGCGAGGGCGAGGCGACCTATATCGACAATCTGCGCTGGGCGGCCGACCGGCTCGCGCCCGAGGGCATCACCGCGATCATCGAGCCGATCAACACCCGCGACATTCCCGGCTACTACCTGAACACGACAACCCAGGCGATGCCGATCATCGAACAGGTCGGGCGGCCCAACCTGAAATTGCAGCTCGACCTTTATCATGTGCAGATCATGCAGGGCGATCTCGCGCCGAAAATCCGCGACCTGGCCGGGCATTATCCGCATGTCCAGATCGCCGGCACGCCCGGGCGGCACGAGCCGGATGTCGGCGAAATCAACTACCCCTACCTGTTCGACCTGTTCGACGAACTTGGCTATGCCGGCTGGATCGGCTGCGAATACCGGCCGAAAGGCGACACGGTGGCGGGGCTCGGCTGGGCGCGGCGCTACGGCATCGGCTGAGCGCGCTATCGGGGAACATCCGTTCGAGGGGTACTGGTCATGGATCTGGGTCTGCGAGGGCGAAAGGCGCTGATTACCGGCGCGTCGAAGGGGATCGGGCGGGCCTGCGCCGAGGTTTTGGCCGAGGAAGGGGTCGACGTCGTGCTGGTGTCGCGCACGGCCGCCGACCTTGAAGCGGTGCGCGCCAAGATCGCCGGCGAGCACAACGTCGCGGTGCGCTATTACGCGCTCGATCTCAGCGACGGCCGGAACGTCGCCAAATTGGCGGCCGAATGCCCCGACATCGACATCCTCGTCAACAACGCCGGCGCGATCCCCGGCGGCAACATCGCCCAGATCGACGAGGCGCGCTGGCGCCAGGCGTGGGACCTCAAAGTCTTCGGCTACATCAACATGACGCGGCATTTCTACGCGCTGATGGCGGCGCGCCGCTCGGGCGTCATCATCAACATCCTGGGCGCGGCCGGCGAAAACCCGGATTTCGACTACGTCGCCGGTTCGTCGGGCAATGCTTCGCTGATGGCGTTTACCCGGGCGATGGGCGGCACCGCGCCGCGCGATAACCTGCGCGTCATGGG
>DATLTH010000393.1:0-12060 GCA_035533695.1 Allostellaceae bacterium
TGCGCGCGTTTCTCGCCACTCGGCTGACTCAGGCGGCGATCTCCAAGGTGCTGATCGAGCGCGCCGCCAAGAAGACCCGCATCACCTTGCACTCGGCCCGCCCCGGCGTCGTGATCGGCAAGAAGGGCGCCGACATCGACAAGTTGCGCAACGATGTCGCCAAGGTCACCAACAGCGAGGTCAGCCTCAACATCATCGAGATCAGGAAGCCGGAAATCGAGGCCAAGCTGATTGCCGAGGGGATCGCGCAGCAGCTCGAGCGCCGCGTCGCGTTTCGCCGGGCGATGAAGCGGGCGGTGCAATCGGCGATGCGCTTTGGCGCGCAGGGCATCCGGATCAACTGTTCGGGCCGGCTCGGCGGCGCCGAGATTGCGCGGATGGAATGGTATCGCGAGGGGCGCGTGCCGTTGCACACCTTGCGCGCCGATGTCGATTACGGCCACGCCACCGCCAAGACCACCTATGGCGCCTGCGGGGTCAAGGTATGGGTGTTCAAGGGCGAAATCCTTGCCCATGACCCGATGGCGCAGGACAAGCGCCTCAGCGAGCTCCAGGCGGCCGGCGGCCACGAACGGCACGACCGTCACGACCGCCCCGAGCGCAACCGCTAGGCCGAGGCCACCATGCTCGCACCCAAACGCAGCAAGCACCGCAAGGCCTTCAAGGGCCGCATCCACGGCATCGCCAAGGGCGGCACGGCGCTCAATTTCGGCGCCTACGGCCTGAAGGCGGTCGAGCCGGGGCGCATCACGGCGCGCCAGATCGAGGCGGCGCGGCGCACCATCACGCGCTCCATTCGCCGCATCGGCCGGGTGTGGATCCGGATTTTCCCCGACGTGCCGGTGTCCTCGAAGCCGGCCGAGGTGCGCATGGGCAGCGGCAAAGGCTCGCCGGAATTCTGGATCTGCCGGGTGAAGCCCGGCCGCATCATGTTCGAATTGGACGGCGTCCCGCCCGAGGTCGCGCGCGAAGCCTTCGAGCTGGCCGCGGCCAAATTGCCGATCGGCACCCGCTTCGTCACCCGCCAGGGCGAGGAGGCGCAGCCATGAAGGGGATGAAACCCGCCGATCTGCGGACCCGCACCGTCGACGAGTTGACCGAGGAAGTTGATACCCTCGGCAAGGAAATCTTCAATCTGCGCTTTCAGCGCGCCAGCGGTCAGCTCGAAAACACCGCGCGGGTGCGCCAGGTGCGGCGCGACATCGCCCGCATCAAGACTGTCCTTCACGAGCGTCGCCGGCAGGCCGAGCAAGGTCGGGCGCCGCAAGGAACAACGCATGCCTAAACGCATTCTTCAGGGGGTCGTGGTCAGCGATTCCTGCGACAAGACCGTCATCGTGCGGGTCGAACGCCGCGTCATGCATCCGGTCTACAAGAAGTACGTGTCGCGCTCGAAAAAATACGCGGCGCACGACGAGCACAACCGCTGCCGCACCGGCGACCCGGTGCGGATCGAGGAAAGCCGCCCGATCTCGAAGCGCAAGCACTGGGTGGTGCTCGGCGCCCTGGCCGATGCGGCTGCTGCGGCGCCGGTGGCGGGAGGCGCGGCATGATCCAGATGCAGACCAACCTCGACGTCGCCGACAATTCGGGCGCGCGCCGGGTGCAGTGCATCAAGGTGCTCGGCGGCTCGAAGCGCCGCACCGCCGGCGTCGGCGACGTCATCATCGTCTCGGTCAAGGAGGCGATCCCGCGCGGCCGCGTCAAAAAAGGCGACGTGCACCGCGCGGTTGTCGTGCGCACCGCGAAGGAGATCCGCCGCGCCGACGGCAGCGCGATCCGCTTCGACCGCAACGCGGCGGTGCTGATCAGCCGGCAGGGCGAGCCGATCGGCACGCGCATCTTCGGGCCGGTGACGCGCGAACTCAGAGCGCGACGCTTTATGAAGATCGTCTCGCTCGCCCCCGAGGTGCTGTAGTCCCATGCCGAAGCTGAAGATCAAGAAGGGCGACAACGTCGTCGTCATCACCGGTCGCGACAAGGGCAGGTCGGGCGAGGTATTGCGCGTGTTGCCGGCCGAGGAACGCCTGATCGTGCAGGGCGTCCATGTCGCGCGCCGGCACACCAAGCAGAGCCTCGGCAACCCCGGCGGCATCATCGACAAGGAATTGACGATCCACGTCTCCAATGTCGCCCATATCGACCCGCAATCGGGCAAACCGACGCGGGTCGGCTACAAGATTCTCGATAACGGCCGCAAGGTCCGTGTCGCCCGCCGCTCGGGCGAAGTGCTCGACAAATGAGAGAGAAGTCATGACCACCCGTTTGCAGGAGCGCTACCAGTCGGCCGTGCGGCCCGCCCTGATGCAGGAGTTCGGCTACCAGAACCCGATGCAGGTGCCGCGGATCGACAAGATCGTCGTCAACATGGGTGTCGGCGAAGCCGTCCAGGACGCCAAGAAGATGGACGCCGCGGTCGCCGACCTGACCGCCATCACCGGCCAGCACCCGATCGTGATCCGCGCCAAGCAGTCGATCGCCACCTACAAATTGCGCAAGGGCATGCCGATCGGCTGCAAGGTGACCCTGCGCCGCGACCGCATGTACGAATTTCTCGACCGGCTGATCACAGTGGCGTTGCCGCGGGTGCGCGATTTTCGCGGCGTCTCGCCGAAGAGCTTCGACGGGCTCGGCAATTACGCGCTCGGCCTCAAGGAGCAGCTGGTGTTTCCCGAGATCGACTACGACAGGGTCGATAGCGTGCGCGGCATGGATATCGTCATTGTGACTTCAGCCAAAACCGACGCCGAGGCCAGGGCATTGCTCAAGGGCTTCGAGATGCCTTTCACCAATTGATCGCCTGCGGAGGTTCCAGGTCCCCCATGGCAAAGAAGAGCTCGATCGAAAAAAACAATCGGCGCGCCCAGCTGGCCAAGCGGATGTTGCCGCGCCGCGCCCGCTTGAAGGCGCTTGCCCGCGACCGCGAAGCCGCACCGGAAGACCGTTTCGAGGCGCAGCTGAAACTCTCCGAAATGCCGCGCAACAGTTCGGCGACGCGGGTGCGCAATCGCTGCGCGCTGAGCGGGCGGCCGCGCGGCTACTACCGCAAGTTCAAGATGTCGCGCATCGCGGTTCGCGAACTCGCTTCGGCCGGGCAGATTCCCGGCATGCTGAAATCGAGCTGGTAACCGGAGGTCCGCCATGACGATGAGCGATCCTCTCGGCGACATGCTCACGCGCATCCGCAACGGGCAGCAGGCGCGCCAGGCCGTGGTCGCGGCGCCGGCGTCCAATTTGCGTGCCAATGTCCTCGAAGTCCTGCAGCGCGAGGGTTATATTCGCGGCTTCACGCGCGAGCAGCTTCGCCCGGGCATTGCCGAACTCAAAATCGAACTGAAATACGTCGACGGCGAACCGGTGATCCGCGAAATCGCGCGGGTGTCAAAACCGGGGCGCAGGGTCTATTCGAAGCTCAACGATCTGCCGCGGGTTTATAACGGGCTCGGCATCTCGATCCTGTCGACCCCGCGCGGGGTGTTGTCGGACGGCGAAGCGCGCGTTGCCCGGGTCGGCGGCGAGGTGCTGTGCCGGGTGTTCTAGGGCTGGTCGATTCAGAGGAACGGTGAATGTCGCGGATTGGCAAACATCCCGTAGCGATCCCCGAGGGGGTGACGGTCGAGCTGGCGGGCCAGACGCTGACGGCGAAGGGCCGGCTCGGCAGCCTGAGCCTCACCGTCAGCAGCGAGGTTACCGCTTCGGTCGCCGACAGCATGGTGACGATCGCGCCGAACAGCGAAAGCAAGCGCGCCCGCGCGATGTGGGGTACGACACGGGCGCTCGTCAACAACATGGTCAGCGGGGTCGCGGCCGGGTTTACCCGCAACCTCGAGATCAACGGGGTCGGCTACCGCGCCGCGGTGCAGGGCAACATTCTCAACCTGCAGCTCGGCTACAGCCACGACATCCCCTATCCGATCCCCGCCGACGTGCGGATCACCTGCGAGCGGCCGATCGCGATCGCGATCACCGGCGCCGATCGTCAGCGGGTCGGCCAGGTCGCCGCCGAGATCCGCGCGTTCCGCCCGCCCGAGCCCTACAAGGGCAAGGGAATCAAGTACAGCGACGAGACGGTTCGCCGCAAGGAAGGCAAGAAGAAGTAGCGCCCCATGAAAGCTAAAGGGTCAAATACACCAGATGCGCTGTTCCGCCGCCGGCGCGAACGCACCCGCTTCAAGCTGCGCCAGGCGGCAAAGGGACGGGCGCGGCTTTCGGTATTCCGCTCGTCGCGCCATATCTATGCCCAGATCATCGACGACGCGGCCGGCCGCACGCTGGCGGCGGCCTCGACGCTCGATGCCGGCATCAAGCCAGGCCTGAAGACCGGGGCGGATACCGCCGCGGCCGGGGCGGTCGGCAAATTGCTCGCCGAGCGCGCCAAGGCGGCGGGGGTCGCGCGGGTCGTGTTCGACCGCGGCGGCTATCTGTACCATGGCCGGATCAAGGCGCTGGCCGATGCCGCCCGCGAGGGCGGGCTCGAGTTCTGAAAGGGGTCCGATGGCACGCACACAACGCGAGGGACGCAGAGGCGACGGCGACCGTCAGCCGCGCGACCGCGAAGAGAGCGAGTTCACCGAGAAACTCGTCAACATCAATCGCGTCGCCAAGGTGGTGAAGGGCGGAAGGCGGTTCGGCTTTGCCGCGCTGGTGATCGTCGGCGACAAGAAGGGCCGGGTCGGCTACGGCGCGGGCAAAGCGCGCGAGGTGCCGGAGGCGATCCGCAAGGCGACCGAGCAGGCGCGGCGCAGCATGATCCGGGTGCCATTGCGCGAGGGCCGCACCCTGCATCACGACATCACCGATTCGTACGGTGCGGGCAAGGTCATCGTGCGGGCGGCGAAACCCGGCACCGGGATCATCGCCGGCGGGCCGATGCGGGCGATCTTCGAGGCGCTGGGCGTGCAGGACGTGGTCGCGAAGTCGGTCGGCAGCTCGAACCCGCACAACATGATCAAGGCGACTTTTGAGGCATTGAGCCATGTCACCAGCCCGCGCGCGGTGGCGGCACGCCGCGGCAAGCGGGTCGCCGAGATTCTCGGCCGCCGCGAAGCCGAAACGCGCGAGAATGCATGATGGCCGACGCGAAGACGGTCACCGTCGTGCAGACCGGCAGCCCGATCGGCCGCCGCGCCGATCAGGAAGCAACGCTCAAAGGCCTCGGGCTCAACAAGCGCCATCGCCGGCGCACCCTTGAGGACACGCCGTCGGTGCGCGGCATGATCAACAAGGTCAAGCACCTCGTACAGGTGGTGGACGAGGCTTAGGACGTGTTGTCATTGCGAGGAGCCGTCAGGCGACGAAGCAATCTCGATGTGAGGAGCCTCCAGCGGAGCGAGATTGCTTCGCTCTGCTCGCAATGACATCCGATGGGTAGGTGAGGACCGATGAAGCTCAACGAGATCAGGGACAATCCTGGCGCGCATTACCGGGCGAAACGCGTCGGGCGCGGCATCGGGTCGGGCAAAGGCAAGACCTCCGGCCGCGGCGGCAAAGGGCAGACCGCGCGCACCGGCGTCGCGCTCAACGGTTTTGAGGGCGGCCAGACGCCGCTGCATCGCCGCCTGCCGAAGCGGGGCTTCAACAACAAGATCTTCCGCAAGGACTACACGGTCATCAACCTCGGCCGCCTGCAGCAGGCGCTCGACGCCGGCAAGCTCGGCGGCGACGACGCCGTCAACGCAACGGCCCTTGTCGCGGCCGGAATCTTGCGCCGCACCGGCGACGGGGTCCGCCTCTTAGCCAAGGGCAAGCTCAACGCCGCGATCACGATCGAGGTCGCCGGCGCCTCGAAAGCCGCGATCGCCGCGGTCGAGGCGGCGGGCGGCACGGTCGTCCTGCCGCCCGGCAAGGCCGGCGCGGAGACGCCGGCGTCGTGAGCGGACGGGGCGCGGCGCCGCACCATTCATCCCGTGCGTCGATGCGCGGGCGGCTCGTGAGTGAGGATCAGGCATAATGGCCTCGGCCGCCGAACAGCTCGCTGCCAGCATCAACCTCTCGGCCTTTTCGAAGGCCACCGAGCTGAAGAGCCGAATCTGGTTCACTCTGGCCGCGCTCGTCATCTACCGGCTTGGCACCTACATCCCGATCCCCGGCATCGACCCCGGCATCCTGCAGAACATCTTCAAGCAGAACGCCGGCGGCATCCTCGGCATGTTCGACATGTTTTCGGGCGGCGCCTTGGGGCGGATGACGATCTTTGCCCTCAACATCATGCCGTACATCTCGGCTTCGATCATCATCCAGCTGCTGACCGCGGTATCGCCGACCTTGGAAAACCTGAAGAAGGAAGGCGAGAGCGGGCGCAAAAAGATCAATCAGTACACCCGCTACAGCACCGTCGTGCTGGCGGCGGTGCAGGGCTACGGGATTGCGGTCGCGCTCGAAGGGATGCGCTCGGGCGCGCAGTCGGCGGTCATTGATCCCGGGCTGTTCTTTCGCCTCTTCGCGATGATCACGATGACCGGCGGCACGGTTTTCCTGATGTGGCTCGGCGAGCAGATCACCGCGCGCGGCATCGGCAACGGCATCTCGCTGATCATCATGTCCGGGATCGTCGCCAACCTGCCGCACGCCCTCGCCTCGACCCTCGAGCTCGGCCGCACCGGCGCGCTGTCGACGCCGTTCATCATCTTTTTTCTGCTGATGTCGGTCGGCGTTGTCACGGTCATCGTGTTCATGGAGCGGGCCCAGCGCCGCATCCTCGTGCAGTACCCCAAACGCCAGCAGGGCAACCGCATGTTCGGCGGCGAAGCGTCGCACCTGCCCCTGAAGCTCAACACCTCCGGAGTGATCCCGCCGATTTTCGCTTCTTCGTTGCTGTTATTGCCGGCGACCATCGCAAATTTCCAGACCAGCAGCCCGAGCCTCGGCTGGATCGGCACGCTCACCGCCTATCTGGGGCATGGCAGACCGCTCTATATGGCGCTGTACGTCGGCCTCATTGTGTTCTTCAGCTTCTTCTATACCGCGATCGTCTTCAACCCGGCCGAGACTGCCGACAATCTGCGAAAATATGGCGGTTTCATCCCCGGCATCCGGCCCGGCAAGAACACCGCCGACTATCTCGACTACGTGCTGACCCGGATCACCGTCTGCGGCGCGGTCTATCTGTCGGCGGTGTGCATCCTGCCGGAAATCCTGATCTCGCAGTATTCGGTGCCGTTCTATTTCGGCGGCACCAGCCTCCTCATCGTCGTCAGCGTGACGATGGACACCGTGGCGCAGGTCCACTCGCATTTGCTCGCCCATCAATACGAAGGCCTCATCAAGAAGGCAAAGCTGCGAGGACGACGCTGAGGAACCCCGTTCGATGAACCTGATCCTTTTGGGCCCTCCCGGCGCCGGGAAGGGAACCCAGGCCAAGCATCTGCAAGAGAGCCGCGGGCTGGTGCAGCTCGCCACCGGCGACATGCTGCGCGCGGCGGTGGCCTCGCACCGGGCGCTCGGCCGCAAGGTCAAGACGATCATGGACGCCGGTCATCTGGTGCCGGACGACACGATGATCGAACTGATCGGCACCCGGATCACCCAGCCCGATTGCGCGGCCGGGTTCGTCCTCGACGGGTTTCCGCGCACCGTGCCGCAGGCCGAGGCGCTCGATGCGATGCTCGCCGAGCACCGCCGGGCGCTCGATCATGTGATCCTGATGGAGGTCGCCGAGGCGGTCCTGATCGACCGGCTGAGCGGCCGCTTCAACTGCGCCCAATGCGGCGCCAGCTACCACCATCTCCACCATCTGCCGCGGGTCGAGGGGGTGTGCGACGGCTGCGGCGGCACGAACTTCGTGCAGCGCAGCGACGACCAGCTCGATGCCGTCAGGACGCGGCTCGCGGCCTATCGCAATCAGACCGCACCGATACTACCTTATTACCGGGCGCGCGGCATTCTGCGCACGGTCGATGCCACGGGGAATATCGACGAGGTGACACGACAGATCGAAGCGGTGCTCGACAACGGTGCGGCAGTTGGTCGTGGTCCCGACCGCAAGCCCAGGCAGCGTTGACGCGCCGGCAGCGATCCGTATACTCGCTCGCTTGTTCGGAGGCGAACCTCTCTATCCGACGTTCAAGGAGATGCGCAGGTGGCGCGAATTGCTGGCGTCAATATCCCGAACCAGAAGCGGGTCCCGATTGCCCTGACCTATATTCACGGCATCGGTCGCACCAAGGCACTCGAGATATGCACCCGGGTCGGCATCCCGCTCGACCGCCGGGCGCACGAGATGACCGATGACGAGGTGTTGCGGGTGCGCGAGCTGGTTGACCGCGAATTCACGGTCGAGGGCGACCTGCGCCGCCAAGTCGCGATGAACATCAAGCGGCTGATGGATCTTGGTTGCTATCGCGGATTGCGCCATCGCAAGGGCTTGCCGGTACGCGGGCAACGGACCCACACCAACGCGCGGACCCGCAAGGGGCCGGCGCGGCCGATCGCCGGAAAGAAAAAGTAGCGCGCTGGTTTCCCCCGGAGCGCAACAGCGGAAGAGCTAAATGGCAAGAACCACGGCAGCGCCGCGTCTACGCCGACGCGAGCGAAAAAACATCACCTCGGGCACCGCGCATGTCAGCGCGAGCTTCAACAACACGATGATCACGATCACCGACGCCCAGGGCAACGCGATCGCGTGGTCCTCGTCGGGCAGCCAGGGGTTCAAGGGGTCGCGCAAATCGACGCCCTACGCCGCCCAGGTCGCCGCCGAGGATGCCGGCAAGAAGGCCATGGAGCATGGCATGCGCACGCTCGACATCGAGGTCAAGGGGCCGGGTTCGGGGCGCGAATCGGCGCTCCGGGCGTTGCAGGCGGTCGGCTTTGCGATCACCTCGATCCGCGATGTGACGCCGATCCCGCATAACGGCTGCCGCCCGCCCAAACGCCGCCGCGTCTGAGGCGCCCTCCCTGCCCGGCCGGAATGCCGGGCATGGCCGGCACGCTCGTCCGGAATACATGCCGGTTTTGAAAGCCGGCGCAATTTGCGGATTGTTCCGCCCTTTACCGACCGAGGCAAGTCGTGCTGCAAAAAAATTGGCAAACCCTGATCAAACCCAAACAGCTTTCGGTCGAGCCGGGCGACGACGCGAAACGCGTCGCCACCGTCGTTGCCGAGCCGCTCGAACGCGGTTTCGGGCTGACGCTCGGCAATGCGCTGCGCCGGGTGCTGCTGTCCTCATTGCAGGGGGCGGCGGTCACCTCATTGCAGATCGAGGGTGTCCTGCACGAGTTTTCCTCATTGCCCGGGGTGCTCGAGGACGTCACCGACATCGTGCTGAACATCAAGAATATCGGCCTGCGCATGCACGGCGACGGGCCGAAGCGGATGCGGCTGCGCGCCACCGGACCGGGCGAGGTGCGCGCCCGCCAGATCGAGGCCGGGCACGACATCGAGATCCTCAACCCCGATCAGGTGGTCTGCACCCTCGACAACGGCGCCCGCGTCGTCATGGAGCTGACCGTCGAGAACGGCAAGGGCTATGTGCCGGGCACCCAGAACCGGCCGGAGGACGCGCCGATCGGCCTCATTCCGGTCGATGCGTTGTTCAGCCCGGTGCGCAAGGTCACCTACCGCGTCGAGAACACCCGCGTCGGTCAGGTCACCGATTACGACCGGCTGGCGATGCGGGTCGAAACCAATGGCGCGATGACCCCGGAGGACGCGGTGGCATTGGCCGCGCGCATCCTGCAGGACCAATTGCAGCTGTTCATCAATTTCGAGGAGCCGCGCCACGCGGTCGAAAAGGAGATCAGCGGCGAACCGCTGATCAACAAGAACCTGCTGCGCAAGGTCGACGAGCTGGAATTGTCGGTGCGCTCGGCCAACTGCCTGAAGAACGACAACATCGTCTATATCGGCGACCTCGTGCAGAAGACCGAGGCCGAGATGCTGCGCACGCCCAATTTCGGCCGCAAGTCCTTGAATGAAATCAAGGAGGTCCTGGCCAATATGGGGCTCCATCTCGGCATGGAGATCCCGAGCTGGCCGCCCGAGAACATCGAAGAGCTGGCCAAGCGGATCGACGAGCCTTATTGATCCCTTCTTTATTGCCGACGCCTGATTAGCCCCTGATCGTCATTCCCGCGAAAGCGGGAAACCAGGAGGCCAGGATCGGAGCGGTTGCCCTGGCCCCCCGCTGTCGCGGGGGTGACGAAGTGGAGTTGGGAATCATGCGCCACCGAATGAGCCATCGCGGGTTCAGCCGCCGCTCCGCCCATAGGAAGGCGATGTTCGAGAACCTCGCCGCCGCCCTCCTCAAGCACGAGCAGATCCGCACGACCTTGCCCAAGGCCAAGGATCTGCGGCCGATCGTCGAACGGCTGATCACCCTCGGCAAGCGCGGCGGGCTGCACGCCCGGCGGCAGGTGATCGCCAAATTGCAGGACGCGGCGCTCGCCGACAAATTGCTGACCACCCTGGCCCAGCGCTATGCCGGGCGCGCCGGCGGCTACACCCGCATCATCAAGGCCGGCTTCCGCTACGGCGACGACGCGCCGATGGCGGTCATCGAGTTGATCGAGCGCGATATCGACGCGAAGGGCAAGGATTCCGGCCCGCGCGACGGCGACGTGGCCGAAGCCGCTTAGCCTGCCGGCGGCGAGGCCGAAGCCTCACCGCTCGCCGCCGGAAAAGCCGGCCTCAGGCCGTGCGCAGCCGCCCGGCCTCCTCGATCTCGGCCGCGGCGATCGCCCGGGTGAGCGCGCCGCTCAGCTCCTTCGCCGCCTCCAGCGTCAGTTCGACCGCGACCCGCGCGCCGGGTCCCAGCGCGCGGTTCACGAAATCGATCGTGATCGCCTCTTCCAGCACCGCATGGTGCGGGTGGTCGTAGGACACCACCGAATGGGTCAATTCGATCCACCCGTCCCCGGTCTTGCCGGCGCCGGCCGCCGCGACGATTTCGACGATCGAGGTACACATACTCGAGCCACTCGCGGCCTGTTACTTCAGGTGCTTTTCGAGGAACGCCCACACCTTCTGCCAGCCGTCCAATGCCTGCTCGATGCGGTAGGCCGGCCGGTCGTAATAGAAAAAGCCGTGCCCGGCGCCATCGTAGCGGTGGAACTCGTAGTTCTTGCCGGCCTTCTTCAGTTCGGCCTCGTGCTGGTTGACCTGCTCCGGGGTCGGCGCCCGGTCTTCGTTGCCGAAGATGCCGAGCAGCGGGCAGGAGAGGCCTGCGGTGAAGTCGATCGGCGCCTTTGGCTGCTTCGGGTTCAATTCCTCCTTGCTCATCACCACCCGGCCGCCCCACAGCTCGACCGCGGCATTGATGCTCTTGGTATGGCAGGCATAGAGGAAGGTTTGCCGCCCGCCCGAGCAGGTGCCCCAGACCGCGACCTTGCCGGTGGACCAAGGCTGCGCCTTGAGCCATTGCACCGCCCCTTCGGTGTCGCCGATGACCTGCGCGTCGGGAACGCCGCCCTCGGCCCGCACCTTGGCGGCGACATCGTCGGCTTTGCCTTCGCCGGCGCGGTGGTAGAGGTTATGGCTGATCGCGGCATAGCCGTGATGCGCGAACCGCCGGGTGGTCTCGCGGTAGAACTCGTCCCAGCCCGGCGCATGGTGGATCAAGACGACGCCCGGGTAGGGGCCGCCGCCGAGCGGCCGCGCCACATAGGCCGAAATCGGCTCGTTCTTGTCGCCCTGGATCGAGATTGTCTCCGCAATCATGCCTTCGTAGGCCATCGTCACTCCCCTTGTCGCTGCACAACACAACGGAAATCGGCCGCCCGAAACCGGGCGAGCGGCGAGGTTACCACATCGCGCTCGCGCTCCCATAGTCCGCTCGGCTCGTTGCCGGCGCGGCCAGCAGAGCGCTATCGGAGCGACCCTACATGCGCGAGCAGCGCGAACAGCAGCACCAGCCACAGCAGCCACAGCGCCGTCCACCCGACCGCCTTCCATGGCCTGCCGGCGCCGTCGCGCGTCGCTGCGCGCCGGGTCTCGTCCTCGATTTCCCGGTTCCATGACCGGATGATGCGCTTGCTGTCGCTCTCCGCCACACCATGCCCCATCGCGTCGCCTGCGCGGCAGGCCGGCCATTGTAGCTGGCGTCGAGGCAATGGCGAGAGCCTCGC
>DATLTH010000394.1:0-2191 GCA_035533695.1 Allostellaceae bacterium
GGCGACGACGATGTGGCGATTGATGCCCATCAGCGGCATGTCCGCCTCCTTGCGCCCGAGCTTCCTCCATTCCTCGCGGTAGAGGTCGATGATCGCGCGCGCCGCGTCGGTGTCGCGCAAGGTCACGATATGGGCGCCCTCCTTGGCCGCCCACGGGATGCTGTCGGGCCGCGAGGTGCCGTACCAAAGCTCGGGAAACGGCTTCTGCGCCGGCTTCATCGCGATCGGCACGTGGTCGAAATCGTAGAACTTGCCGTGATAGGTCAATTCGTCCTCGGTCAGGCCGATCTTGATCGCGTCATAGGCCTCGCGGAACTGCTCCATGCCGGTGGCGAAATCGACGCCGTAGAAGCCGACCTCGATCGGCGAGATGCCGCGCCCGACGCCGTAGAGAAACCGCCCGCCCGACATCTGGTCGAGCATGCAGACTTCGTCGATGAGGCGCAGCGGATGGTAGAGCGGCAACAGATACACCATCGGGCCGAACTTGAGCTTCTTCGTGCGCTGGGCGACGGCCGACAGAAAGATGCCGGGCGAGGGCGCGTATCCCAACGGCGTGTTGTGGTGCTCGGCCAGGTGATAGCCGTAAAAGCCGGCCCGGTCGTAAGCCTCGACCAGCTTCAGCCGGTCCTCGAAATGGCGGCCGAGGGCCACGCCCGAATCGTCGAGGTGGTCGAAAACCCCAAAACGCATGATCGGTCCTCCCAGCTTCGGTCGCCGGCGATGTTCTACACCGCCCGATAGCGTTCGACGAAGGCCCAATCGGGGTCGAGGCCCAAACCGGGCCTGTCGCCGATGTGACGTTCTCAGCGCGATCCCGGCGGATGGGCCTCCATATACGCCCGCAACACGGCGTTCATGCGGGTGTGAAACCCCTTGCCGGTCGCCCGGAACCACGCCAGCACATCACGATCGATGCGTAAGGTGATATTCTCCTTGCCCGGCGGGAGCACCAACCGCGCCTTCGACCAATCGATGTCGAGCGGCGCGGCATCCGGGTCCTCTGCGACCGCCCGCGCGATGTCGTCGTCGGTCATCGCGTCGAGTCGGGCATAGTCCGTCTCATCCTTCAAACGCTTTGCGTCCTCAAGCGTTACGCGTGTAATACGCTCTTTGTTCTCGTGCATTGGCTTTCCGCGCACTGATGATCCGCCGATTTTCACTTCGCCATGTACAGACAATGATGTAGACCCGGCCGTCGATTTCGCCGAGGCACCTGAAACGCGGTTCGCCGTAATCGCGGCGGTGGTCAGCGATCTCGATCACATCGCCGTCGAATATTTGCATGGCTCGACGAAAGTCCACACCGTGCTTGATGAGGTTAGCCTGGCGCTTGGCCTCATCCCATACGAACAAACCGGTCATTCACCGCGGCGCTTGTCTCCAACCTTTCTCATATCCGACCTCCAAAATTACAACACGTTTCTACCATACGCCCCTACAAATGTGAAGGCAGGCTCACGCTGCCTGGCGCAGGAAGCGGTCGACGCCGTCGCTGCCGGTCGCGCGCTCAACTTCGCCCTCGCCGATCAGGTAGTGCAGGTGGGCGAGCGCTTCGCCGAGGGCAAAGCTGGTCTGGTGGCGGTCGAGCTTGCGCTTGAACAAGAGCGGCATCAATTCGGCCGCGCTGTGCGGCCGGGCGCAGGCGGCGATGATTTCGGCGCAGCGCGCGCGGTGATGCGCCGCCAGCTCGTCGATCCGGATGTGGACGCCCCGAAACGGCAGATTGTGCGACGGCAGGACCAGAATGTCGGGCGGCAGGGCGTGGCGCAATTTGACGAGCGAGGCGAGATAGCGCGCCAAGGGGTCGCTGTCGGGCTCGTGCGCCTGGACGCTGATATTGGGCGAAATCCGGGGCAGGATCTGGTCGCCGGCGATCAGCACGCCGGCTTCGGCGCAATAAAGGCAGGCGTGCTCCGGGGCGTGGCCCTCGCCGATGATGACACGCCACTCGCGCCCGCCGATCGCGATCGCCGAACCCTCGCCGATGCGGTGAAAGGCCGAGGGCACCGCAGGCACGCCGCGGCGGTAGTTCCCCTGGCGCTCGGCAAAAATCGCCGCGCCTTCGTCGTCGAGCCCGGCGCGATGGGCAAAGTCGCGGCGCAATTCGGCCGCGTCCTCGCCGCCGCCGCGCGAATGCAGTTGCGCGTGCAGCCATTCCTTCTCGGTGGTCCACAGCGGCGCCTCCCAG
>DATLTH010000395.1:0-2899 GCA_035533695.1 Allostellaceae bacterium
CAAATTGCTGATCGCGATGCCGATCAGCATCAGGCCGAAGGCATGCTTCAGGTATGTCGTGAAGCGGAAATCGACGCCGTGCCGCTCGGCGATCCCGGCCATCGCGAGGTTGGCGGAGGCGCCGATCAAGGTGCCGTTGCCGCCGAAGCAGGCGCCCAGCGACAAGGCCCACCACAATGGCGTCAGCTGTTCGGCGCCGCCGAGTTGCGGCGCCAGCTCGCGGATCAGCGGGATCATCGCGGCGACGAACGGGATGTTGTCGACGATCGCCGACAGCAGAGCCGAGCCCCACAGGATCGCCACCGTGGTGGCCTCCGGGTTGCCGCCGGTCAGCCGGATCAGCTGTTGCGCCGCCAGGTCGAGCGCGCCGGCGACATCGATGCCGTGGACGATGACGAACAGCCCGAGGAAAAAGAAGATCGTGATCCAGTCGACCTCGCCGAACGTTTCGGCGACCCGCCGGGTCTGTTTTTCCCGCTCGCGGTGGTGCTCGACATTGTGCAGCAGCATCAGGACGGCCGCGCCGAACAATGCGATCGTGCCGGGCTGCAGGCCCAAGGGCCCGGCAAAGACGAAAGCGGCGATGACGCCGCCGATCACGCTCAGCGCGCTGCGCATCAGGCGCCGGTCGGTGATCAGTTCGCGGGCGTCCAATGCCATGACCCGGGCGCGCGCGGCGGCGGCGGCCTGCATCCGGCGGCCCCAGATCAGGTGCGTCGCCACCAGCTGCACGACGAGGACGACGAGGATGACCGGCGTCAGGTTCACGACAAAATCGTTGAAGCTGAGATGCGCCGCCGAGCCGATGATGATGTTGGGCGGATCGCCGATCAACGTCGCCGTGCCGCCGATGTTCGAGGCGAACACCTCGGCGAACAGGAACGGGTAGGGGGCAATCTCGAGGTATCGCGCGATCTCCAGCGTCACCGGGGCGACCAGCAGGATCGTCGTGACATTGTCGAGAAACGCCGACAATACCGCGGTCACCACCGACATCATCGCCAGGATCGCCCAGGGCTGCGCGCGTGCCCGCTTGGCCGACCACACCGCGAGATATTCGAACATGCCGCAGCGGCGGGCGATCGCGACCAGCACCATCATCCCGGTCAACAGGGCGATCGTGTTGAAGTCGATGCCGCGAATCGCTTCGTCCTGGCTCAAGACGCCGCTAGCGACCATCGTGCCGGCGCCGAGCAGCGCGATGATCGAGCGGTTGATGCGCTCGGTGATGACCAACAGGTAGGTCAGCGCGAAGACGGCGAGCGCGACCCAGAACGGGTCGGCCCCGAACAACAGCGACGCGGGGGCGCCGATCTGCGGCATCAAATGTCCCTTATTCTCGCTATGCTAATTGCCGGACATATCGGATCAGGAGAGGCTCTTTTGGAACAGCGCAATCTCGGCCGCTCCGGCCTCACTGTCTCGGCGGTTGGGCTTGGCTGCAACAATTTCGGGGCGCGCATCGACCGGGCATCGACCCGCGCCGTCGTCCACAAGGCGCTCGATCTCGGCATCACCTTCTTCGACACCTCGGACACTTACGGCGAGCATGGCGCTTCCGAGGAATATCTCGGCCATGCGCTCGCCGGAAGGCGGCGCGACATCGTCCTCGCCAGCAAGTTCGCCCGGCCGATGGACCGGGACGGAAGGCTGCAGGGCGCCTCGCGGCGTTATATCGTCGGCGCCGTCGAAGCCAGCCTCAAACGTCTCAACACCGACTACCTCGATCTCTATCAGCAGCATATCGCCGATCCGAAAACCCCGATCGAGGAGACCTTGCGCGCCCTCGACGACCTCGTGCATCAGGGCAAGGTGCGTTACATCGGCTGCTCGACCCTGGCGGCCTGGCAGGTCGTCGAAGCGCAATGGACCTCGATCCATCTCGGCCTCGAACGATATGCCGCCTGCCAGGAGCGCTACAGCCTGTTGGAGCGCGAGCTCGACCGCGATCTGATGCCGGCCATCGAGTCGTACGGGTTGGGGCTGATCCCGTTCTCGCCGTTGGCCAACGGGCTCTTGACCGGGAAATACCAAAGCGGAATGCCGCTGCCGGCCGGCGCCCGCCTGACCACGACGCCCCGCATCGCCGAGCGCTACCTGACCGACGCGAACTGGACGACGGTCGAGCGGCTCGCCGGGTTCTGCGCGGCGCGCGGGCATAGCCTGTTGGAACTTGCCTTCAGCTGGCTGCTGCACCGGCCGGCCGTCGCCAGCGTCATCGCCGGAGCGACGGCACCGGAGCAGGTCGAGCAGAACGTCCGCGCCGCCCTATGGGCCCTCTCGCACGACGACATGGACGAAATCGACCGCATCACGGCAAAGTGACGAGATCTCAAAGCGCGTCACCCCCGCGCTAGGCGGGGGTCCGGGGACGAGCGATGGACGAACGCCCTGGATTCCCGCTTGCGCGGGAATGACAATGGGATGTGAACCCTACCCACGGAGGAACGTATGGAAATACGATTGGACGGCAGAAGCGCGATCATCACCGGCGGCAGCAAAGGATTGGGTCTGGCGATCGCCGAGGAATACGCCCGCTCGGGCGCCGATGTGGCGATCCTGGCGCGCGATCCGGGCGCCCTCGCTGAAGCGAAGCAGACCATCGCCGTCGGCGCGCCCGGCCGCAAGGTCGCCGCGATCAGCTGCGACGTGTCGAAGGCCGCCGACATCAAGCGGGCCTACGACCAGGTGATGGCCGAACTCGGCAAGGTCGACATCTTTGTCAACAACGCCGGTCAGTCGACGCGCGGGCCCTCGGAATCGCTGACGGACGAGCAGTGGCAGGCGGATTTCGACCTCAAACTGTTCGCCCAGGTCCGCTTCTGCCGCCTCGTCTTCCCGCAGATGAAACAACGCCGCTGGGGCCGCATCATCAGCGTCTTGAACATCGGCGCCAAGG
>DATLTH010000396.1:0-4419 GCA_035533695.1 Allostellaceae bacterium
CGCGGCGGGCGCAGCCTCGACGGCGCGGTGGTCACCGTCAGCGAGGGCAGCCAAAGCCGACCGCTCGCGCCGCGCCTCGATCTGGCGCGGCTGTCGGCGACCGGTTTCGAATGGACCTATGAAGGGGCCGCGCCTGCGCAGCTCGCGCTGGCCTTGCTCGCCGACCATCTCGGCGACGACGCGCGCGCCCTGCTTCTCCATGAAAAGTTCATGCGCGCGGTCGTCGCCGAACTCGACAATTCGTGGGAATTGAGCTCGGCCGACATCGACGCGGCGCTCGCCGGGCTCGACCGCTGAGTCCGACAGCACACGGCCGGGCACGAGGCCCGGCCGTGGCGACGAGAGACGGCGGCGCCCGCTATTCCGCCGGCTGGGTTTGCACGGGCTGCGGGCTGAACGCGCTGATCAGGGCAAAGACGCCGGCAATGGTCGAGAGGATGATCGTCAGCACGCCGAGGATGCCGGTCAGGCCCGACAGGGTCACGCCGAACTCTGCGACGATGGCGATCGCCGATGCCAGCAGGATGATGCCGCCGGAAATCGGCGAGATCACCGCCATGCCGACGCCGATGAACACCGGGATCGGCATGAACGGCTGGACCCCGACCGCGACGCACCCGGCGAGAATGCCGCAGACGGCGGTGATGATCTGCGGCCCGCGCGCGCTCATGCCGGCCATTTCGACGTCGATCTCGTCGATCGTGCGGTGCCGCGTCTCGGTGCCGATGAACCAGAAGGCGAAGGCGCCGATCAGGTACCAGTACGCGAAATAGGCGAACCCCGGAACCAGCGCGTTTGCCGTCGCCTGCGGGCTGACGAAGTTGTTCGAACCGGCGATCAGCGCCAGGCCGAGCGGGCCGATGAACTTGCCAAGGTTACCGACACCGTAAACCAGGCCCATGCCGCTGCCGCGCAGCCGCGACGGCCACATCTCGCCCATGTAGGGGCCGACGATCGAATAGTTGCCGCTGCCGAGGAATCCCTGCAGCAGGACCATGACAAAGAACATCGAAACGCCGCCGACATAGACGCTGTGCCAGTAGCCCGCGAGGAACATCAGCACCGCCGAGACGACGCAGCTGAACACGCCGGAAGCGCGCCGGCCCCAGGCATCCGAAATCCACGAGCAGAAGAACCGTCCGAGGATCGCCGAAATCGCGACAAAGATGGACAGCTTCGAGGCTTCGCCCGCGCTGACGTTCAGCACCATGACGAACAGCGCGACCTGCCACAATGCCAGGGCGACGCCGCCGGTCTGGGTCAGCCCGGTCAGGCAGCCGGCGACGATGCTGCGCGGGTACTTGAAGAGTTCGATCCACCGCGTCTTTTCCTCCGGCGGCAGGTTGGTTGGCAGCGTAATCGAGGCGGGATCGATCATCAGCGCCCAGGCGAGCGATTTGCGCGCCTCGTCGAGCCGCCCCTTGCGCAGCAGCCAGAGCGGCGATTCGGGAACGAACGCCCGGATGTAGAGGCACAGCAACGCCGGCAGCAGCCCGCAAATGACCATGCCGCGCCAGCCGATATAGGGCTCCGCATAGTAGCCGAGCAGCGCCGCGAGCAGCGACCCCGCCGGCAGCATCGTCGTCGTCACCCCGGTGAACCAGCCACGCTTGTGCGACGGCGAGAATTCCTGCATCAGCGTGATGTCGACCGAATAGAGCCCGGTCACGCCGAACCCGACAAAAAAGCGGCAGGCGACCAGGTACATCCAGGCCCCCGTCGGGGTCAGCGCCATGGCCCCGGTGGCGAGCGAAACATTGAGCACGGCGGCGACGAGCGAGGTGCGGCGCCCAACCTTGTCGGCGAGCCAGCCATAGAACAGCGAGCCGAATGGCGCGGTAATTCCGGAGGCAAGCAGGATCGCGCCCGATTGGCCGAAGGTTAGGTGCCAGTTCTTGACGACAAACCCCAGCACAAAGCTGATCAGGAAGAAATCAAAAAAGTCGAGCATATCACCGAGCGTCGCGGCCCCGGCAATCAACCATTGGTTTCTCGTCAGCTTTTTTTGTTCTTCCATCAACTGTAACATCTATGTCTCCTCCCGAGCGACAATGCAGCGCAGCAATACTTTATGTTTGCCGGCCGGCATGGCCGCCCGTGGGCAACCGTGCGCTTCGACATTAAGCGAGGTCATGCGCTTTTGCCACGCGGAAAACGCGGGCGAGACGCGCCGGCGCGGGCTATTTCCGCGCAATCTCGCCGAGCGCGGTTCGCTGCCTCGCCGCGGCGGCGTCGATCTCCGCGTCGTGGTCGGCAAAGCGCTCGGCGATCGCCTGGAACTCGCCGGTGTGGGCGAGGAACACGTCGAGGATGTCGGGATCGAAGTGATTGCCCCGCCCCTCGCGCATGATGGCAAGCGATTTGTCCTGCGGAAACGGCGGCTTGTAGACGCGGCGGCTGATCAGTGCGTCATAAACGTCGGCCACCGCCATCAGCCGGGCCGAGAGCGGGATGTCCTCGCCCCGGCGCGCCTCGGGATAGCCGGTGCCGTCCCATTTCTCCTGGTGGCTAAGCGCGATCTCTTTGGCATAGCGCAGGAACTCGACCGCGCTGCCGAGCCGATCCTCGGCCTGGACGATGCTCTCGAACCCGAGCGTCGTATGCGTCTTCATGATCTCGAATTCGTCGGGGCTGAGCCGGCCCGGCTTCAACAGGATGCGGTCGGGTATGCCGACCTTGCCGATGTCGTGCAGCGGCGCCGATTTGAACAACAGGTCGATTGTTCCCTCGTCGAGCGCGGATTTGAAACGCGGATGCCCGACGAGATGGGTGGCAAGGCAGCGCACGTAGTGCTGGGTGCGGCGGATGTGGTTGCCGGTCTCGTTGTCGCGCGTTTCGGCGAGCGAGGCGACGGCAAGCACGGCGACGTCCTGGATGGCGCGGACTTCGCGCGTGCGGCGAACGACTTCGCTTTCCAGAAACTTGTTCTGGTTCTTCAGAAAATCCGCGCTGGCCTTGAGCTGAAGATGGGTCTTGACGCGGGCTTGCACGACGGGCGGGCTGATCGGCTTGGAGATGTAGTCGACCGCGCCGAGCGCAAAGCCGCGCTGCTCATCCTCGCTCTGGCTTCTCCCGGTCAGGAAGATCACCGGAATGCCGGCGGTTGCGGGATCGCTTTTCAGGCGGCGGCAGACCTCGAAGCCATCCATTCCCGGCATCATGATGTCGAGCAGGATCAGATCCGGCATCGGGTCGGATGCCGCAATGCGCAATGCCCCGAGCCCGTCCCGCGCGGCGCGGACGCGATACCGGTCGGCCAGCACCTGCGCGAGAACCGTCAAATTCTCCGGAGCATCGTCGACCACCAGCACGGTGGGCGGTTGCAGCAAGCCGTTCAGCTCTTCCATGGTCGGTGCCTCGCCGCCTCACTGGCTACGGTGCGATTTCAAGATCGCGCGCGGCCCGGTTCAATGCTTCGAGGGCGGCGGCGAAATCGAACGCCGCCGTCGCGCTCTCGATCTCGCGGAAATATTCGCCCAGCGTGGGGCGCAGCGTCAGCGAATTGTTGGTCAGGAAGGCGAGGGCCGCAACGTCGCTGTCGGCGAGCAGCCGGGCGAGCTGGCGCGATGCCTCTTCGGCGCGCTCGCGATCCACCCGCTCGCGATCTACCGTGCCGGATGCGGCCTCCGGCGGCTGCGGCAGCGTGCCGCGCAATTCGCCGACAAGCGCGGCGAGCACCGTGCCGAGCCTATCGAGCGCGGCGTCAAGCTCGTGCGTGTCAGCCCCCGCCCGGATTGCGGTCTCGACGCGCTGCGCCTGCGCCGCCACTGCGGCGGCGCCGATATTGCCGGCAACGCCCTTCAGGGTGTGCGCCAGGCGCTCGGCCGCGTCCCGGTCGCCGGCCCGCAATGCTGCCGCGATTTCCCCGTCCGCATCGGCGTGGTGCTCGGCAAACCTGTGCAGCAGAGCGACGTAGCTGGTCGCATTGCCCATCATGCGGCGCAGCCCGCCGGCGCTGTCGAGCCCGCGGATAGCTGGGAGCGCCGCCGGGAGCGCCGCCTCGGGCGAGGGATCGGGAATTTGCGACGGCCGGTTGTCGGCGCCGTCCCCGCCGATCCACCGGATCAGCGCCCCGCGCAACGCCTGTGGTTCGATCGGCTTCCCGACGTAGTCGTTCATCCCCGCCGCGAGGCAGCGTTCGCGGTCCTGCGCCATCGCATTCGCGGTCATCGCGATGATCGGCAGATCGGCGTAGCGCGCCGCGGCGCGGATCGCCCGGGTCGCCGTAAGACCGTCCATCACCGGCATCTGCATGTCCATCAGCACCGCGGCATAGTAATCCGGGTCGCTCGCCAGCACCTTGGAAACCGCCGCTGCGCCGTCGGCCGCGAGTTCGACCGTAAAGCCGAATTCTCCGAGAAATCCCAATGCCACTTCCTGGTTCAGCTCGTTGTCCTCGACGACGAGGATATGCCGGCC
>DATLTH010000397.1:0-3258 GCA_035533695.1 Allostellaceae bacterium
GCCTTGATGGAAGAGGTCGTCTACGACCGGGACTCGGGCCAGATGCTGTCGGGCAGCTTCATGGATTACGCGATGCCGCGCGCCGACACGGTGCCGGCGATGCACATCGCCTCGAACCCGATGCCGACCAAGCGCAATCCCCTGGGCGCCAAGGGCGCCGGCGAAGCCGGCACGGTCGGCGCCTTGCCGGCGATCGTCAACGCCGTGATGGACGCAATCGCGCCGCTCGGGGTCAAACACCTCGACATGCCGGCCTCTGCGGCGCGCATCTGGCAGGCGATGCGCGCCGCCCGGCCCTAGGCCAGCCATTTCGAGAGCCATGCGTCTATCCCCCGGCGCCCGATCCCCCTATCCTGCCTGCATTCCCGACGAACCCACGGAGGACAGAGCGCCATGATCCACGTTATCGCGATCATCACGACAAAGCCCGGCAAGCGCGAAGAGGTGCTGGCCGCGTTTCGCGCCAACATGAAGGCGGTGCATGCCGAAGCGGGCTGCATCGAATACGGCCCGGTGATCGACGCCGAAGGCGGCGCCGGCGCCAAATTCGGGGCGGACACCTTTGTGGTGATCGAGAAATGGGAGAGCCTCGACCATCTCGGCGCCCATGCCCGCTCGCCGCACATGGCCGCCTACGCCGCCAAGACCCGCGATCTCCTCGCCAACCGCGAGATCCACGTCTGCTCGCCGGCCGCGTAGATCATTGTCTTTTTGGATTGAACCGCCTCATCCACCACCCCATGGCCGGGCATGACCCGTGGGCCTTCAGCCCACGGACTTGATCCCGTGGGCATCTCGGCGACCCGGCACCCGATCCCCGGGTCAAGCCCGGGGATGACAGTAACAGGGGCGATTCAACGCGAGCGAAACGTGCGCTAATGGGCGATCGCCTCTAATTCGAGCCGGTTGGTGCGCGGCCCCAGCGCGGCGACCGAGATGATCACGACGGCCATGCAAGCGGCGACGAAAACAAATACGCCGACGACGCCGAAATTGCGCAGAAAGAACGCCACCATGAACCCGACCAATATGCCGCTCAGCCGGCTCCACGAATAGACGAAGCCGACGGCGCGGGCGCGGATGCGGGTCGGGTACAGCTCGGACTGGTAATTGTGCAGCGAATAGGCGAGCCAGCCGGTCGACATCGACAGGAACGTGCCGAGCACAATGAGCGCAAAGGGCGAACTCTGATAGCCGAACACAATGCCGAACACCGCGATCGACAAACACGAGCCGCAGACCTGCCATTTGCGTTCCATGCGGTCGGCGAACAGCATGTTGATGAACGGCCAGCCGAAACCGGCGACCTTGATGATGAAGCCGTATTCGAGGCTCTGCGTCACGTGAATGCCCTTGGCGATCAACAGCGTCGGGACCCACGCAAAGAAGCCGTAGAACCCGACGGTCTGGAAGAAATTGAACAGCATCAGCATGATGGTCCGAGAGCGGTATTGCTCGTTGAAGATCTCGGCCAGCGATCCCTTGCGCGTGTCCTGCGGCTGGGGGCGCTCGGGCGGTGGCAAGGGCTGGCCGTATTCCCTCCCGACACGCGCCTCGATCCGCGCCATGACCTGCTCGGCCTCCGCCATCCGGCCCTGCTGCGCGAGCCACCGCGGACTCTCGGGCAGACCGAGGCGGACAATCCAAACGACAATGGCGGCGAGCGAGTTGACCCCGACGACCCAGCGCCAGCCGGCGATGCCCAGCGGCGCGATCGGCACCAGTTGCCAGGCGAGGAAATAGGCGAAGGGCCCGGCGATCGCGCTGATCGCGAGCAGAAACGCGAATGCCTTGCCGCGCGCCATTTTCGGCACCAGCTCCGACAGGTAGGCATCGACCGTTACCAGCTCGACGCCGAGCCCGATCGTCGCGATGAAGCGCCACAGGTTCAGCCCGAAGGCGTCGTTCTGGAACGCCATCACAAAGCTGGCGGCGCCGTACCACAACAGCGAAAAGGCAAAGATGCGGCGCCGGCCGAAGCGGTCGGCGACGTAGGAAAACAGAATCGTCCCGACAAACATCCCGGCGAACAGCGCGGCGATGAAGCCGGCCAGCCCGGTCGTCCCGAACAGGCCGGGCGTCGTCGCGGTGATGATCTTGGCGTGGAACAGGCCGGGCGCCAGCGTCGCCGTCAGCTCCAGCGCCAGCGAATCGAAAAACCCGCCGAGCGACACCAGCGCCGCCATGATCCAGATCGTGCTCGTCATCGGCAGGCGGTCGAGCCGGGCAGTGACCATTTCGGCCGGGGTAGCCGTCCAGCCAACCGTATCGGTTGCAGTCGTCATCGAACGCGTTTCCTCCTCCTCGTGCCCGCCGGGGCGCTTCGTATCGCCACCGCGGGCTTTCCGACCAAGCATGCCGGCAAACCGATCGACGGTCGAGTGCATCTTCTGCAACCGTCGGCAGCACATCTTTCAGGCGAATATCCTTGCCGCCCGGTCGCACGGAATGCGATCGTCCGCGTCGCAGGCGAGCGGCCCGCCGGCGGCATGGTCATGAAGGTCTCAAGTCGACGAACGACAAACCCGGCATTTCCGCCGCGGTCGCGCGGATGGCCCGAATCGGCGATATCTCCCCCGCCCTCCCCCGCCAGAGCTACCTCGAATTCGAGCGGGGGTTATTCAAGATGGAACATTACAGCGGGGGTGCGTGACCCCAGCTCCCGGCCCCGCAACGGCCGCCGATCGGGACAGATGCCCTCAGCCGCTCCTGCCCCCAAAGCGGCCGTCACCAAACGCGCCCGAATTGGCGCATCGGCGGGCAAAAGAACATTCGAAAGCAGATTGTTTAAAGTTTTTTCGACGGCTTGAGTGGCAAGCGGACAACAAAAGTAGTGCCGTCATTATCAGACGATTGAACTTCTATCGTTCCTCCATGCACCACGATAATCTCCTTTGCTATATAGAGTCCCAGCCCCAGGCTAGTAGAATTATCATCCGCAGCTCTCTGCCCCGACGTTCCTTGAAAAAGACAGTCAAATAACTTTGGTATGATTTTAACCGGAATTGAAGGGCCTTCGTTATGCACTGAAAGAACAACCCCGAATTTATCCCTTTCAGCTGTTATGGTGACCGGAGAGTTCGCGACTCCATGCTGAATCGCATTTCCCAAAAGATTAGACAATACCTGAGTTAGCTTGGCTCCGTCCCATTCGCCAGGAAGTTCATCGACACATTTCAGCTCGAAAAAGCGGTTTGGGTAAATCGATCTCATTTCCTCGATGACATTAGTACAAATTTGGCGAAGGCAGGTGTGCGC
>DATLTH010000398.1:0-5614 GCA_035533695.1 Allostellaceae bacterium
CGTCGGCGGCCTGGCCGTATCGACCATCTTCACCCTGATACTGGTGCCTGCGGTGTACGAGGCGTTCTATTCACGGCGCGGAGCGGAGGCGCCCCGATGAGGCGGTCGGAGGCGATGAGAAGGTCACTCACCATGCAGTTCGCGCTGACCATCCTGCTCGCGGCCAGCGCGCTGCTCGCCGGATGTCGTCACGAGGACCTCGATACTCGCACGGCCGTGCCGCAGGTGATTGTCATCAGGCCGCAGCGCGGCGAGGCGATACGCGCGATAACCCTGCCCGGCGACGCGGTCGGCTATTACCAGTCGGCACTCTACGCCAAGGTCACCGGCTATTTGAAGGATATCCTCGTCGACAAGGGCGACCGGGTGAAAAAGGGCCAGGTGCTGGCGAACATCGAGGTCCCCGAGTTGCGCCAGCGCCTGGATCGCGCGCGCTCCAATCTGCAAATTCAGCGCCTGACCTACGAACGGCTGGATCAGGTCTGGAAAGGCGACCCGCGGCTCGTGGCACGCCAGGACGTCGACATGGCCTATAGCAAGTTCCAGCAGGCGCAGGCCGAGGCCAACGAACTTGCCGCGATGGTCGCGTACACGCAGATCGTCGCGCCCTTCGACGGAATCGTAACCGAGCGCTTCGTCGATCCCGGAGCGCTGATCCGGGCCGGCGGCCAGAACAGCGCGACCGCGCCGATGGAAGGCACGGCGAACGCGGGCGGCAGCGCGGCGCCGGTGGTGAGCGTGGCCGATATCGCAAAGCTGCGCGTGTACGTTTACGTGCCGCAGGACACGGTCGGCTATGTGCAGGTCGGGATGCCGGTGCGGGTCGAGTTTCGCGAGCTGCCCGGGCATCCGTACGCGGCCAGCGTGACCCGCTTCGCCCATTCACTTGATTTGGCCACGCGCACGATGCTCACCGAGATCGACATCGATAACTCACGGCGCGAAATCTATCCCGGCATGTACGCCCACGCGACGCTCGAACTCGAGCGCCATCGCGAGGCGCTCAAGCTGCCCAACAGCGCGGTCGGCGCGTCTCCGGACGGCGGCAATTTCGTGCTGGTCGCCCGCGGCGGCCGTCTGGCGGAGGTTTCGGTCACCGTCGGGATCAACACCGGCGTCTACATGGAGATCGTGTCGGGGCTCAGCGGCAACGAGGAGGTCGTGCGCTCGCTCACCGCGGCGCTGAGCAGTGGCGAGCAGGTGCGCACGGTGCTCGACGATCACTACCAGCTGGGCTTCCAGCCCGAAGTGGAAAGCAACCCACAACTGAGCGGAGAGGAAAGATGATGCTGCTCAAGTTTGGGCGCGCGCTCGGCGTCGCGCTGTCTTGCCTGTTCGTCGCACCGTCGCTCGCGCTGTGGGCGGTCTCGATGCCCACGCCGGGCCAGCATCTGACGCTCGGCGCTGCGATCGGCTTCACGCTGGAGAATCATCCGCGGCGGATGGCCGCGAATTCGGAGGCGGGCGCGGCCGAACAGCAGGTCGGCGAGGCGAAGTCGGCGCTGCTGCCGCAAATCTATGGCGCCGCCGACTACCTGGGCGCGACCCAAAACGGCATCGGCGCGGCGAACTATCTCAACCCCGGCTTCATCCCGCGCCACAACGGCGCGACGGGCCAGGCGCAGGCCTGGTCGCTTGAAAACAATTATCTTGGCGCAGTGGGCGCGTCGCAGTACCTGCTCGACTTCGGCCGCGTGCGGGGCGAGATAGCCGAAAGCCGCGCGCTAGCCGACGCCGCCGCTGCCCAGCTCCGACTCACCGAGCTTGACCTGATCTTTCAGACGTCCCAGCGCTACTTCGCGCTGCTCGCGGCCAGGCAACTGGTCGCCGTTTACGAGGAGGCCATCACACAGCGCCAGGAACAGGTGCACGAGGCGAAAGTCAAATCGGCGGCCGGGCTGACCCCGCAAATCGACGTCTACACCGCACAAGCCCAGCTCGCGCGCGCCGAGACCGAGCTGCTCGCCGAACGCAACGAGGATGCCAAGGCCAAGGCGGCGCTGGACAACGCGATGGGCCTGGGTGACGAGGCGCCCGACTACGAGCCCTCACAGACGCTCAGCCCCAGCGAGGTGGTTGGATCGGCGCAGGAGTACATCGGCGCCGCGATGAAGCTGCGTCCCGACCTGATCGCGCTCGAGGACCAGGCGCGCGCGGCCGGCGCCAAAGTGCGCGAATACCGCAGCGACCTCTTCCCGACGGTGAGCGCCGCGGCCGGCTACAACGCCGTAGGGACCGGGCTCCCGGCAGCCAACAACTACAGCATCGGCCTGCTCATCAGCTGGCCGATCTTCAACGGTATGCTGACGACGCATCAAATCGAGGAGACCCGGCTGCGGCGCGATGCGGTCGAGCATTTGATCGCCGATTTGCGCCAGCGCATCCTGCTCGAGGTCAAGACCGCTTTCCTCGACTGGCAGAACGCGCATCAGGAGATCCACGAGGCGCTGGTCACGCTCGACGCCTCACGGGTCGAGTTGGCGCTGGCCGAGAAGCGCTACGCCGCCGGCCTTGGCAACATCATCGAGCTGACCGACGCCGAGCGCGACTTCATCCAGGACAAGGCCGGCTACGTCAACACGCTGTACGCGTTCGCGGTCGCACGGGCGGGATTGGAACGGGCCGACGCACAATCGCTCGAAGGCCGCTGAGCGCGCGACAGTGCGAAACTAGTACATCATAAACGGGCCCGGCCACAGCGTCATATTCATCTGTTCCTGCTCGGCCGCTTCCTCGTTCATCTGCGCCGCCTCGGCTTCCTGCCGGGCGGCCTGCTGGCTCAGCCTTATTTGCTCGTACTGCTGGTAGTTCTTTTCGCTGCCGACGTAGACGCAGTGGCAGTTCACCGGGTCGTTGAACCAGTAGTGCGGTTTGCCGTTGTCGATGTAGTAGCGCAGCTTGAGCGGCGTCAGCCGTTGAGTTTCCGCGAGCCGTTGGGGCGTGTCGGCGGGGAGCATATGAAAGCCCGCCGCCGCCAGCATCGGCTCGACTCGCTCGGCGCGCTGCTGCGGTGTTTCCTGCAGGGAGCATCCGGCGAGCAACGCGACGATTGCGATCGCGAAAAGCGCGCCAAACCGATGCGGCGACCGCTGGGCGCCCGAGAAAATGCGGCGGCGGCCGCCGATGAGCCGGGGAGGACTCATCCAGCACCGCCGCCGCGACCGGGGTATGGGGACTACCTCAGTAACTGAACTCCACGTTGGCGAAAATAGAGTGCGTATCACGCTGCACCATGTCCGAGATGCTGCCGGTCTTGGGCAACTGCTGCCCGTTGAAACTGCCGCCCGGCGAATAGCCGAACGGTTTCAGCACCGAAATCGGGATCGACTGCTGGCTATGATAGTACGAGAGGTTCTGCGAATCGATCGCGAAGCGCAGGTACTCGTTGTACTGGTAGCTCAAGCCGAAGATCCAGCGCTGGAAGTCCAGCGGATCGCTGGCGAAATGGGTGTTGGGCTGGAACAATTCGAACATGCCGAACAGCGTGAGCGGAGTTTCCGGGATGTGAAAATGGCCGAAGAAATCGAAGCCCTGCTGCTGCGCCTGGCCATTGTTCAGGATTGCCTCCTGCGCCGCCGCTTGCGGTCCGTACGTATTTAACAGCGGATAACAAGGCTGTGCGATCTTGCCTTTCACGACGGTGGTCGTGCCGTTGCCGCAAGTGTTGCCGGCAAAGGTTCCGGAGGTGATTGGCTTGCCGGTCGGGTAACCGAACGCGTCGGACGGACCGCTGCCGGACCACAGGTTGGAGGCCTGGAACGCGTTGGTGCCGGCGTCGTACTCGCCCGCCACGCCCCAATTGTCAGCGTTATAGTGGATCAGCGCCGCGATCCTCTGGATGTGCGCGTTGCCGCCCTTCAGCGCCGCCGGTATGTCTGCGGTGTCGGGGGCCGTGTTGCCATAGCCGTAGTTGTAGAAGCCGGTTAGGCCCAGCCCTTGAAAGCGCCAGTCGGCGCCGAACGGATAGGCGGACACCCGCGCCATGAACTCCTTGGTGTCAGTCTGCTCGAAGGCGTGGAAGCTGCTGTTATCGTAGGCGCCGATCCCATAGTCGACATACTGTCGGCCATTGAATTTGATCGGCCCTTCCATCGACATGCCGACCTGCGTCGAGGACAGGCTCAGGTAGTTCCACGGCGTAAGGTTGACGTAGCGGAACCCGTATAGATCCTCTTCCCAGGCGACCAGCGGGTTGGCGATCTCACCGAGCGAAACCGTTCCGCCCTTGAGCATCGGGACCTGGTCCCACAGGCCGTTGTACGTCAGATTGGCGTATTTCATGCGCACGCCGAGGTTGCCGTCCAGGTTGCTGCCAAATCCCGTCGTCTGGCCAATTTTGTCGTTGGACGATCCGATGGTCTTGTACATGTTCGGCGTTAGTCGGAGCGTCCAATCCTTGGTCGGAAAGAAGAAGAAATTCAGATAGGTGCGGGTAAGGTCAAACGAGTTGTACTTGTTGTTGCCCGGACCCGGGTTGTTGAGCTGAGTCAACTCCTGCGGCTGGAAACCGGTGTTGTTATAGAACCGATAATCGCCGTATACCAAGGCGCCGAGGCGGAACTTGTCGTGGAAGTTGTCCATGTAGCTCTGCCAGGCCGGCTGCATCTGGTTGACCTGCTGGGCCAGCACCTGGTTCTGCTCTTGGAACTGGGCGGCGCTCTGCTGGACCTGGGCCTTTATCTGGTCATTGGTCTTGGCTTCGACCTTCTGCTCCACGCTCTGCTCGATCGCGGCCGAGTCCGCCGTGCTCAGCGACAGCGGCACGCGTCCCTTGCCGGGCCGGACGAAGACCTGCCCGGTGCGCTGGTCGACCCACAGCTTTAGCGCGCCGCTGCCGGAACTCTGCGCGGCCGCGCGTTGCGCCCCAACCGTGGCGACTCCCACCACGATTATGATCCCGAGCATTAGAATGAATAACCTGTTGCGTTTCATTAACCCTCTCTCCTCGGCGTTCGGCCGTTGTGCCGACTGACACCCCCGTCGCCGCAGCCTGCCGGTCATCGAACCGGCCGCGGGCTGCGCGGCGACCTGCCTTACCGCCATGCTTGCGGCGGCCTCGTCGCTGTGGCGATTAAACGACTTCGCTGACTCCGCTTAGGTGCCTGCCCGGGCCCGGGAGAGCTCGAAAGTCGTGTAGACCTTGCCGTCGGGGCAGGCGTAGCGAGTCGGCGATGAGATCGCGACGATCGCGCAATCTTGCACCCGCACCCAAGACGGCACTTTCACTGCCTCCTCTTTCTTCGTCAGCTTCATCCCTGTCGTCTGGACCATCCTCGGAGCTCCCTGCGGCGCCGCGACCGGCGCAGCCGTCATCGGCGGCGCCGGACCCCATCCGGCCGTCGACGCGCAACCCGTGGCCATGGCCAGCGCGGCGCCGGCGATCAGTCCCAATCCGAATCGACCTACTGCTCCCACTTTCATTTGACCCCCTGCGTCGCAGCCGATTTACTTGGGCGCGACCTCTATCCGCTTCAGTTGCTTTTCTTCGAGCGCGATTACCTGGGCTGGTAGCGGCGCGTAGTACAGCGGCGAGGCGTACTTCTGTCCGTCGTGCAAGGCCCAGTTGAGAAATTTGACCAGCGCCGCTCCGCGCTCATGATCGCTCTGCTTGGCG
>DATLTH010000399.1:0-2276 GCA_035533695.1 Allostellaceae bacterium
GTCATCAAAACCTCCCTCGCCGGCGCCACGCGTCTCTTTTATATCGTTGCCGGCACGCGGGCCCATCTTCGTCAAATCGACCCCTTTTGGCAACAGCGCCCATCCGACCGCGCCGTGTCTTACGCGTCGCGTTCCTCCGGCGTCGGCCAGCCGCGCTCGAACTTCACCTGCTTCACCACCTCCTTGACGACGCCGCACAGCGGCACGCTGACGCGCAGATGGTCGGCCTCGGCGAGGACGATGCGCATGTCCTTCTCGGCCCACGGCATCGGCGCTTCCTCGGGCCGCGTCTTCAAGGCCCAATTGCCGGCGCTGCTGTCGAGCAGCGCGGCGCGCAGCCGCTCCTGATCGACGCCGAGCTTTTGCCCGAGCATCAACCCCTCGTGATTGGCGGAGATGCACGCCCAGAGGATGAGGTTGTTCACCATCTTGCCGACCTGGCCCGCACCGAGTGCGCCGAGATGGAAGATCGAATCGGCGAAGCACGCGATCGCCGGCCGGCAGCGCGCGAAATCCGCCTCGTCGCCGCCGACCATGACGAGCATCGCGCCGGCCTCAGCCGCGCCCTCGCCGCGGGTCAGGGGCATATCGAGGAACGCGATACCGCTCTCCGCGAGCCGTGCGCCGAGCCGCCGCATCGTGCTCGGCGCGATGGTCGAGGCGATGCCGATGACGAGGCCCCGGCGCGCGACCGCGGCGATGCCGTCGGCGCCGAACAGGACCGCCTCGACCTCGGACTCGAACCCCACCACGACGATCACGAAATCGCTGGTGGCGGCAAGCTGGCGGGCCGATGCGGTCGTTTCGATGCCGCACGCCTCCGCGGCGGCGCGCGACGACGCGTTCGCATCATAGCCGCGCGTCTCGAACCCCTTGGCGCGGAGATGGCGCGCCATCGGATTGCCCATCTTGCCGAGGCCGATGATGCCGACGCGCCGCACGGTGTCGCTCATGCCCAGTTCCTCCCGCTGCTGCCGGCGCCGAAAGCCGCACGATCACATGTGGATCGCCCGGCCGTCGGCCGCGAGGGCCGCTTCCTTCAGAGCTTCGTTCAGAGTCGGATGGGCGTGGCAGGTGCGGGCAATGTCCTCGGCGCTGGCGCCGAACTCCATCGCCAGCGCCGCCTCGGCGATGATCGTTCCGGCGTCGGGACCGATGATGTGCACGCCGCGCACGCGGTCGCTCGCCGTTTCAGCGAGAATCTTCACGAAGCCCTCGGTGTCGCCGTTGGCGCGGGCGCGCGGATTGGCCGAGAACGGGAATTTTCCGACCTTGTACCGGACCCCCGCCTCCTTCAACTCCTCCTCGGTCTTGCCGACCGAGGCGACCTCGGGCCAGGTGTAGATCACCGCGGGGATGGCGTCGTAATCGAGCGCGGGCTGCTCGCCGGCGATGAACTCGGCGACGGCCGCGCCTTCATCGGACGCCTTGTGCGCCAGCATCGGCCCCGCGATCACGTCGCCGATCGCGTAGATGCCGGGCACGCTCGCGGCGTAATGCGCATCGACCGTGATACGGCCGCGATTGTCGCGCGCGACCCCCACCGTCTCGAGTCCAAGCCCCTCGGTGAAAGGGCGGCGGCCGATCGAGACGAGCACCGCATCGGCGGCGATCTCCTCGCGCGCGCCACCGGCCGCGGGCTCGATCGCGAGCGTAATCTCCTTGGCGCCGCGCTTCGCTTCGACCACTTTGGTGCCGAGACGGAAGACCAGACCTTGCTTGGCGAGCGTGCGCTGGAGCGCCGTGCTCAGCTCTCCGTCCATGCCCGGTGTGATGCGGTCCAGGAACTCGATCACCGTCACCTCGGAACCTAACCGCCGCCACACCGAGCCCAGCTCGAGTCCGATATAGCCGCCGCCGACCACGACGAGGCGCCGCGGCACCGTCGTCAACGACAAGGCGCCGGTCGACGAGAGGATGGTCTTCTCGTCGATCTCGACTCCCGGCAGCGGCACGCTGTCCGAACCGGTGGCGACGACGATGGCGCGCTTCGCCTCGAGAACGCGGCCCGCAACGTCGATGCGGTTGGGCGCCAAAAGCTTCGCCGCGCCCTTCACATGATCGACCTTGTTCTTGCGGAAGAGGAACGAGATGCCGCGCGTGTTCTCGGCGACGACCTTGTCCTTCCGTGCCATCATCGTCTTGAGATCGAAGGTCACGTCGCCCACCGCGATGCCGTGCTGCGCCAGCGCGTGCTGCGTGTCGGCATATTTCTCGGACGATTGCAGCAGCGCCTTCGACGGGATGCAGCCGATATTGAGGCAGGTGCCGCCGAG
>DATLTH010000400.1:0-2270 GCA_035533695.1 Allostellaceae bacterium
CCAGGTAGTCGTTGACCGTAACGACGTGGACGCCTTGGCCGGTCAGCGCATTGAGATAGACCGGCAGGGTCGACACCAGGGTCTTGCCTTCGCCGGTTTTCATCTCAGCGATCATGCCGCGATGCAGCACGATGCCGCCCATCAATTGCACATCGAAATGACGCTGCCCGAGCGTGCGCTTTGCGGCTTCCCGCACGGTGGCGAACGCCTCAACCAAAAGGTCGTCGAGCTCGGCGCCCTGCTCGATTCGCGCGCGGAAATCCTCGGTGCGGGCGCGCAATGCGTCGTCTGACAGCTGTTCGAGCTGCGGCTCCAACTCGTTGATCTGGGCGACCAGCGAGCCGAGGCTTTTGATATAGCGATCGTTGGCGGAGCCGAACAGCCGCCGGGCTAAGGCGCCAAGCATGAAAACCTCGGGAAAGGGACGCGATGAAGCCAACAGCAACGCACGGCGACGGTTCACAGATAGGCCGCAGGCGGCAGGGTGTCAATTCGCCGGACCGGGACCGCACCGCATCCGGCGTGTATGATCGGCCAGCATCGGGCGGCCACGGCAGGGGGGCAGGCGCATGATCAGCGGGCGGACCGAGATCATCGCGCATCTCGGCTATCCGACCGAAAGCTTCACCGCGCCGATGATCTATAATCCGTGGTTCGAGCATCACCGCATCGACGCCGTGGTCGTGCCGATGGGGGTCAAGGCGGACGATTATGCCGCCTTCCTGCGGCCGCTGTTTCGCCTCAGCAACATCCGCGGCGCCCTGGTGACGATGCCGCACAAGGTAACGACGGCGGGCCTCCTCGACGAGGTCAGCCTCGCCGTGCAGGTGGCCGGCTCGTGCAACGCCATTCTGCGCCGCCCGGACGGGTCGCTCCAGGGCGACATGTTCGACGGGGTCGGGTTCACCCGCGCTGCGAAATGCCGCGGCTTCGACTTTGCCGGCGCGGATTGCCTGGTGGTCGGAGCGGGCGGCGTCGGCTCGGCGATCGCCGCCGCGATTGCGTCCGAAAATCCGGGTTCGATCGCGCTGTTCGACATTCGCGACGGGGCGGCGGCGGCGCTGGCGGCCCGCCTGCGACGGCACTATCCGGCGGCGCGGGTCGTGCTCGGCGGCAACGATCCCGCCGGATATCGCCTCGTCGTCAACGCGACGCCCCTCGGCATGATGGCGGGCGATCCGCTGCCCTTTGCGCCCGAGCGCATCGCCCCGGGTGCGCTGGTCGGGGACGTGGTGCTGGGGGGGCAGAGGACGCCGCTCATCCAGGCCGCCGCGCAGCGCGGCTGCCGCTGTCTGGTCGGCACCGAGATGTTGTTCGAGCAGATCCCCGCCTACCTTCGGTTCTTCGGCTACGGCGATGCGACCTCGGACGAACTGCGTACCCTGGCCACGATCACCTACTGAATGGACGCTGGCGGGCGTCGCGGGATAAAGAATTGCCGGGTACCTGCCACGCGTCGGAGAGGTTGCGATGAACGCCGCTCAAACCCCACCCTTCCGCGCCGATCATGTCGGCAGTCTGCTCAGGCCGCGCGAACTCTTGCGGGCGCGGGCCGAGCGCGAGCAGGGGCGCTGCTCGGCTGCGGAATTGCGCGCCGTCGAGGACAAGGCGATCGCCGAAGGGGTCAAGATGCAGGCCGAACTCGGCCTCAAGGGCGTCACCGACGGCGAGATGCGGCGCGGCTCGTGGCACATGGATTTCATGTACCAGATCGGCGGCGTCGCCAAGACCGACCAGCGGCTGCGCATCCAGTTCCGCAACGAACAGGGGCCGGTCGAGGCGGCGCTCGGCGCCTTTCGCATCGCCGGCAAGCTCGGCCTCGACAAGACGATCTTCGCCGAGGATTTCGCCTACCTCAAATCGGTCGCGCCGGCCGGCACGACGCCGAAATTGACGATCCCGTCGCCGTCGATGCTGCATTACCGGGGCGGAAGGGCGGCCATCGACGCCGCCGCCTACCCCGACATGGACGCCTTCTGGCGCGACCTCGCCGAAGTCTACAAAAAGGAGATCGCCGGCCTCTCGGCGCTCGGCTGCACCTATCTGCAACTCGACGACACGAGCCTCGCCTACCTCAACGATCCGGCCCAGCGCGCCTATGTGACATCGATCGGCGGCGCCGGCGACACCCAGCACCTGACCAACATCCGCCTGATCAACCAGGCGCTCGCCGGCCGGCCCGCCGGCATGACCGTGTGCACCCATATGTGCCGCGGCAATTTCCGCTCATCGTGGGTCGCCGAGGGCGGCTACGACCATGTCGCCGAGGC
>DATLTH010000401.1:0-6401 GCA_035533695.1 Allostellaceae bacterium
ATCGGAAAGGCGAGGGTGATCCAGAAGATCGAGTTGAGCGATTTGGCGATCGTGAAGCCGCGTTCCACCAGGATGTTCGGCAACCAGGCGCCCAGCCCCAGCGCGATCGAGAAGAAGGCGTAGAAGCACGCCATCCCGGCGATGATCCGCCCCGGGTACCGGCTCAACACGACGCCGAACGGGTCGCTGTGCGCGCTGCTCGCCGCGTCCGTCGCCAGCGTGTTGAGCGGCACCGTGCGCAGCCCCATCCGCTGCAAAATGTCGAGCGCGCGCTGGCCCTGGCCGTGGGTCGCCAGCCAGCGCGGCGATTCGGGCAGCGAAAATCGCAGCACGAAGATCACCAGGGCGCCGACGCCGATGATGATCCAGATGCCGCGCCAGCCGATCGAATCGCGGAAGGCGAGGACCAGCAGCACGCCGAGCGGCCACGGCCAGGCGCCGCCGATAAACTGCATGAACGCCGTCAGGCGGCCGCGAATCCGCTTCGGCGAGTATTCGGTGACGTAGGCATAGCACAGCGGCTGTTCGGCGCCGAGCCCGACCCCGGCGAGGAAGCGGAAGAACAGAAGCCAGTTGTAGCCCGGGTTGAAGCCGAGGCTCGGCATCGGCGGCAGGGCGGCGATGATCGTCGCCAGGCCGAACAGCAAGAGGTTGAACTGATAGACCGCCTTGCGGCCGAACCGATCGGTGAATTCGCCCTGGCCGAGCGAGCCGACAAACAGCCCGGCAACCGTGACGCTGCCGATCCAGGGAACCTGGGCGCCGGTGACAAACCCGCTCTTCAGCAGGTCCGGAACCAGCGCGCCGAAAATCGTGAAGTCGAGCACGTCGAAGAACAGGCCTGACGATACCAGCGCCAGCACCCACCAGTGGATCGGGCCCATCGGCGCTTCGTCCATCGTCTGGGCGACGTAAGCTTCGACGGTCTGGCCGGTGGCGGCCGGTTGCGCTGCCGATTGCGCCATAGGCTTTCTCCCCTCGCCCGCCGGGCGTGATTATTGATCGGGACTGTTGACGCAACAGTAGCACGACCGGGCGCGGCCAAGTCCAGCCCCGCGGTTTGCGCAACGCTGCCCGGAGGCGTTCGGCATGCTGAACGATATTCGAAGGTCGCGCCGGCGCGGCGGCTGCGCTAGCATGCCGCACCCCGGATTCAACTGCGGAGGAACCCCGATGAGCCGCGTCTACAACGTGATCGATGCCGACGGCCACATCCTCGAGCCGCTCGACTTGTGGGACAAATACATGGACCCGAAATACCGCGACCGGGCGCCGCGGCTGGTCACCGACAATGAGAGCGGCAAGGAGAAGCTCCTGGTCGAAGGGCAGCAGCTCGGCAGCGACCAGGGCATGGGCGGCATCGGCGGCGTCGGCGCGCGGCAGGGCGAGGTCAAGGCGGCCGAGATGAAATATGAGGAAGGCCGGCCCGGCGGGTTCGATCCGCACAAGCGCATCCCCGACATGGATTCGGACGGCATCGACGCCGCCTTTCTGTATCCGAGCATGGGTCTGTTCGCCGGCGCGGTGCACGAGCCGGGCCTCGCCGCCGCGCTGTGCCGCGCCTACAACCGCTGGCTGGCGGACTATTGCAAACCCTACCCCGATCGCCTCTTCGGCATCGCGATGCTGCCGATGCAGTCGGTCGAGCACGCGATCGAGGAAATGAAGTTCGCGCGCAAGGAACTGGGCTTCAAGGGCGCCTTCCTGCGGCCCAATCCCTACCACGGCAACAAGATGATCAATGATCCGATGTACGAGCCGTTCTGGGCCGCCGCCGAGGAGGTCGACATGGCGATCGGCTTTCATGAGGGCGGCTCCTCGGGCATGCCGACGGTCGGCATCGACCGCTTCGAGGGCCGCGCCGCCAAGCACATCGTGTCGCACACGATGGAGATGATGCTCGCCTGCCTGGCGGTGATCTGGGGCGGGGTGTGCGAGAAACACCCGAAAGTGCGGATCGGCTTCCTCGAATCGGGTGGCGGCTGGGTGGCGCCGTGGCTCGACCGCATGGACCGCCATTTCGACGACCAGGGCTTCAACGATTCGGGCCTGACCACCCGCCCGAGCGACTTGTTCCGGCGCAATTGCTGGATCTCGTTCGAGCCGGTCGAGGGCTCGCTCAACGTGCTCGCCGACTATATCGGCCCCAACAAGATCATGTGGGCGACCGACTATCCCCACCGCGACGGGTTCTTCCCCGGCGCGCCCGACATGGTGCGCGAGCGTCTGAAGGGAACCTCGCCCGCCACCCAGCACGGCGTCTTGGCCGGCGGCGCGATGGGCTTCTACGGGCTGAATTAGCCGGCGATCCGCGACCGCCCTCTCCCGCGGTGCGGGAGGCGGCGGTCGATCCTGACGTACGACGTTTTGGTCGTCCAAAAGTGCATTTCCGCCGACGCGATTACGAGGATCGTCGGTTGGCCTGTCGGTCGGTCGCCAACCTCCGCGTTGTTGCACTGCGACATCGCGGCACGGCGTTCGGCGCGACGCATTTTCAATGCTGGCGGAATGCGCGTTTGGTTCTATCGTTGTTGCTCAACCGTCGGCGTTTCCGTTCGCCGCGGTCTGTAGCGATTCGGATCAGCTATGTGGAGATGGGGCATCGGGGATGGCGTGGTGACCGTTATCCAAGGAAAGGAACTGCCGTCCCGCCGTGGTGCGATCACGCATTTCCGCACCCGCCTGCGGCTGTTCGCTCGCCACAACATCCGCAACAGCGAAGTTGGACTGACCTGCGTGGCGGCGGTAATGGGCGCGGTCGTGGCGCTCGGCGTCGCTCTGACGCGACAGATGGTCAGCGAGTTTCATCACGCGCTGTTTGGCGTCCCCTTCGAGACCCATCTGAGCGGTGCGGTGGCGGTCGCGCCGTGGCGCCTGCTCCTGGTTCCGGCGCTTGGCGGCCTCGCTTACGGGCTCATCGCCTACGCGCTGTGGCGCTGGCGGCCGCGCGACATCGTCGATGCGATCGAGGCAAATGCGCTGCATGGCGGCCGCATGTCGTTCAGCGACAGCCTGCGGCTGACCGCCCTGACGGTAATCTCCGCCGGGGTCGGCGCGTCGGTCGGGATGGAGGCGGCGTTTACCCAGCTTGGCGCCGGCACCGCCTCGCGCGTCGGTCGGCTGCTCCATCTGCGGCGCGGCGATCTGCGCACCTTTGTCGGCTGTGGCGCGGCGGCCGCGATCGCTGCCGCGTTCAACGCTCCGCTGGCCGGCGCCTTCTACGCTTTCGAATTGATCATCGGCAGCTACACGCTGGCGACCTTGATCCCGGTCATGGTCGCCGCGGTTACGGCGACGGTGGTCACCCGCAAGCTGTTCGGCGAGCAGCCGATCTTCATCGTCTATGCGCATGTCGACCTGGTCGCCATGCATTACTTGATTCTGGCCGCGATCGGTGTCGCCGCCGCCGGCCTGGCGATCGCGGCGATGCTCGGCGTCACCCTTGTCGAACGAGGGGCGCGTCGCCTGTCGGTGCCAAACTGGGCGCGCCCGGCGCTGGGCGGTCTCGTCCTGGGCTGCTTCGCCCTTTACTTTCCGCAGATCCTCGGCAGCGGGCACGGCGGGATTCTCAACACGCTGCAGACGGGCTCGGCCGGCTACGAACTTCCAGTTTTGATCGCGCTGATTTTCGCCAAATTGGCCGGCTCGGCGGTATCGATCGGCAGCGGGTTCCGCGGCGGCATGTTCAGCTCGTCGCTGTTTCTCGGCAGCCTGTTCGGCACGGCGTGCTCGGTGATCGCCCATCGCCTGTTTTCCTGGGCGCCGCCCGACGAAGCGATCTTCATCCTTGCCGGGATGGGCTCGGTCGCCGCCGGCGTCGTCGGCGCGCCGATGACGATGATCCTCTTGGTGCTCGAGGCGACTTCCGATTTCTCGGCAACGATGGGGGTCACCGTCGCGGTCGTGGTGGCGACGTTCGTGGTGCGCCACTGGTTCGGCTACTCGTTTGCGACGTGGCGCTTCCATCTGCGGGGGGTCGCATTGCACAGCCCGCACGACATCGGCTGGTTGCATGAATTGCAGGTCGCCAAGGTGATGCGGCAGGATTTCGCGGCGGTATCGCGCGACATGCCGCTGGCCGAATTGTGCCGGCAGTTTCCGATCGGCGAGACCCGGCGGGTTTTCGTGGTCAACGAACAAGGCGGGTATGAGGGTTACGTCGACCTGGTCGAAGCGCACGGCACCGAACTGATGGAGCACAACGACAAGCTGACCGCGGGTGACATCGCCCGCGGCGCCGAACATTTCCTGACACCGGGCCAGCCGGTGCGCGAGACGCTGGATTTGTTCATCGCCTCGGCAGCCGAGATTCTGGCGGTGGTCGACAACGCGGACGACCGCCGCGTTCTCGGCTATCTGAGCGAGGCTTACGCGTTGCGCCGATATTACCGCGAACTCGAAGCCCGGCATCGCGAAGAACTGGGCGACGAGGCGCTATTCAACCCGACGCACGGTCCAACCGAACATTAATCGAACCGACAGTTGTTGACGATCTTTGTCGTCGCGCTGCAATTTTTTCCCAACCAAGAGATAGCTGGCCAGCCCGCCATTGCATGCTATCATCATTCGATGAGCTGCTGGCGATTTCTGGCCCCTTGTCTGTGTCTGTCGGTTGTTATCGGAAGTTCACCCGCTCGGGCGGGCGACCCGGTGCCATCGCTGGTCGGGCGGGTCGCGACGGTCGAGAGTAGTGCTGCGGTGCGCGCTGCGGGGGGCGACTGGCGCGATGCTGCGGTCAACGACCCGGTTGCATCGGGCATGTCGCTGCGGACCGGTGGCCGGGGCGGCGCCATCCTGCGCATCGGCGCCGACACGATCGCGCTGGCGGCAGACAGCGAACTTGCGGTCGCCGAACTCGATCGGCAGGCCATTCGGATCGCACTGCGCCGGGGGCGCATCGGGGTTCGCCTTTCTCCGCGGGCGGCGGCTGCCGGCGTTTCAGGGACGGCGTCGCGGCGCCGCATCGAAGTCGATATTCCGCGCGGCGAGGTGTCGCTGCTCCAGCCGGGCGACTACGACATCGCGGCCGGCGCCGTGCAGATTCCGGCCGGCGTTGCCGTTTTCGGCGGTCAAAGCCGCTTTGTCGGCAAGGGTGTCGATACGCTCACTCCCGCCGGCTCGGCCATCACGCTGAGCGGCAGCGACCCGGTCGTGGCCAGCCTCGACAGCGGCATCTCCGACGACGAATTCACCGCCTGGTGGCAAGCCCAAGCCGGCGACGACGCGGAGGCGACGGCGCTCCACTATGTCTCGCCCGACATGACGGGCTTCGAGGAACTCGACGGCAACGGCAGCTGGGAGGCCGTCGACGGGTACGGCATGGTGTGGTTTCCCAAGACCGTCCCCGACGGCTGGGCGCCCTACCGCGACGGAAATTGGCGCTGGATCACGCCTTGGGGCTGGACCTGGATCGACGCGATGCCCTGGGGGTTCGCCCCGTCGCATTACGGCAGGTGGGCGTCGGTTCCCGGCGCGGATCCGGGGACCGAGCGCTGGGGTTGGGTCCCGGGCGACCGCGTCGCCGATCCGGTCTATGCGCCGGCCTTGGTTGCCTTCCTCGGGACACGAGGGGTCGGTCTGAGCTACCCGGATGCGAGCGGCCCGGCGGTCGCGTGGTTTCCGCTCGCTCCGGGCGAGGTCTATTGGCCGAGCTACACCCGCGACCCTGACATGATCCGCCGGCTCAACGATGGCGTGGCGGCCCGTCGTTTGACACTCGGTCCGGATGCCGGCGGCATGCCGCCGGCTGCCGTCATCACGGCCGAGTACAAGAATCGCGCCTTTGCCAGCGTCGTGCCGCGCGCGGTGTTTGTCGCCGGCCGGCCGGTCGCGTCGGCGCTGGTGCGGCTGCCCCGCGAGCGGCTCGACAACGCGCCGTTACTTGCCGGATCGCCGCAGATCGCGCCGCCGATGCCGCATCCCATCGCGGTCGCCTCCGCCGCGGCTCCCGCCGGCGGCCCCGCCCCAACAAGCCCGAGATTGGCGCAGACGCCACGCCGCGCCGTGCGCCTCGTCGCCCGCGCAACGCCCGTTCGCCCCCGCGTCGTGGTCAGCCGAAGCCGTGTCCGGCCGCGCATCGTTCTCGCCGTCATCCGTCATTGGCGAGGGCAGGGCGTGCGCATAGTGCGGCCGCACGTGATCGCCGCGGTCGCCACCCGCACGGCCCGTCTGCACCCCCGGCTGCCCGCAACCCATCGCCGATTGCGCCGTTAGGCCGACGCGCCCTGGCTCAGCGCATCGTCGGCATCACGTATTCGGCGCCGGAGCGGATGCCGGTCGGCCAGCGCGCGGTGACGGTCTTGAGCCGCGTGTAGTAGCGCACCCCCTCCATGCCATAAACCGCCGTGTCGCCGAACAGCGAGCGCTTCCAGCCGCCGAAACTATGGAACGCCATCGGCACC
>DATLTH010000402.1:0-6320 GCA_035533695.1 Allostellaceae bacterium
CTTGGTGGGGGGCGGGGTTGATGTGTGCTTCGCCAATCCGGGCACCTCGGAGATGCATTTCGTCGCGGCGCTCGACCGGGTCGACGGCATGCGCTGCGTCTTGGGGCTGTTCGAGGGGGTCGTCACCGGCGCCGCCGACGGCTACTACCGCATGGCCGACAAGCCGGCCGCGACCTTGCTGCATCTGGGGCCCGGTCTCGCCAACGGCTTGGCCAACATCCACAACGCCAACAAGGCCGCCTCGGGCATGGTCAACATCGTCGGCGACCACGCGACCTATCACCGGCAATACGACGCGCCCCTGACCTCCGACATCGAGGGGCTGGCGCGGCCGTCGTCGCACTGGGTCAAAACGTCGCCGAACGCGACCGGGATCGCCGCCGACGGCGCGCTGGCGATCGCCGCCGCATGCCAGCCGCCGGGCCAGATCGCGACGCTGATATTGCCGGCCGACACAGCGTGGAACGAGGGGTCCGGGGCCGCCCCTGTGCCATCTCCCGCCCGGCCGGCGCCGCCATCCGCCGGCGCGATCGAGGAAGCGGCGCGCGTGCTGCGCTCGGGCGAGCCGACCCTCATTCTGCTGACCGGCCGAGCGGTGCGCGAGGACGGCCTCGCATTGGCCGGCAAGATCGCCGCCAAGACCGGCGCGCGCCTCATTGCCCAGGGATCGAACGCGCGCGCCCAGCGCGGCCGCGGCCGCGTGTCGGTCGAGCGCATCCCCTATGTCGTCGACCAGGCGTTGCGCGTGCTGGCGGGCCTGAAGCACATCATATTGGTCGGCGCCAAGATGCCGGTCGCGTTCTTCGCCTATCCCGACAAGCCGAGCAAGCTCTACCCGCAGGATTGCCGGGGCCATGTGCTGGCACGCCCCGAGGAGGACCTGATCGCGGCCTTGGAGATGCTGTGCGAGGCGGTCGACGCCCGCAAAACACCCGTGCCGGCCGTCAACGACGAGCGGCCAAGGCCGGCCTCGGGCGCGATCACCTCGGAGGCGCTCGGCGCCTCGATCGGCGCCCTCCTGCCGGAGAACGCGATCGTCGCCGACGAGGCGGTGACAACCGGCCGCGGCTTTTTTGCGCCGACCAAGGCGGCGGCGCCGCACGACTGGCTGTCGAACATGGGCGGCTCGATCGGGCTGGGGCCGCCGCTCGCCACCGGCGCGGCGGTCGCCTGCCCCGACCGCAAGGTCATCGGACTGCAAGCCGACGGCAGCGCGATGTATACGGTGCAGGCGTTGTGGACGCAGGCGCGCGAGGGCCTGGACGTGACGACGGTGTTGTTCTCGAACCGGGTCTACCAGATCCTCAAAGGCGAACTCGCCAATGTCGGGGCCGGCAACCCGGGCCGGAAGGCGCTCGACATGCTCGATATCGGCCATCCCGACATCGACTGGGTGGGCCTGGCGAAAAGCCTCGGCGTGCCGGGTGCGCGGGTCACCGACATGGACGGGTTCAACCGGCATTTCGCCGCAGGCCTCGCCACTCCGGGGCCGTTTCTGGTCGAGGTGGTGCTCTGAGCGCAGGGCGCGACGGAAACGCCGGGGAACCTCGGCGCACCGCCGCTGTTGGAAGGTGGCCGGCGGTGACGCCGCAGCCAAACCCGTGCGAGAAGCGGGCACCCGGCGAGGCACGCTCCTCGCCCTCCCGTTGAGGCCGCATGAGTCCACCCGATGACGCGCTGACCGGCCATTTGAGCGAGATTGCCGCGCTCAAGCACCCGGTGGGGCGGGACCCGCTGTGGTACAAGGACGCGATCATCTACCAGCTGCACGTCAAGGCGTTTTTCGACGCCAACAATGACGGAATCGGCGATTTCGCGGGGCTGACCGCCAAGCTCGATTACCTGCAGGATCTCGGCGTCACGGCGCTGTGGCTGCTGCCGTTCTACCCCTCGCCATTGCACGACGACGGCTACGACATCGCCGACTACAAGAACATCCATCCGTCCTACGGCCGCATGGCCGATTTCCGGGCCTTCATGCGGGCCGCGCACCAGCGCAACCTGCGCATCATCACCGAGCTGGTGGTCAACCACACCTCCGATCAGCACCCCTGGTTCCAGCGCGCCCGCCACGCTCCGCCCGGATCGCCGTGGCGCGATTTCTATGTGTGGAGCGATACCGACCAGAAGTTTGCCGACACCCGCATCATCTTTGTCGACAGCCAGAAGTCGAACTGGACATGGGATGCCACGGCGCAGGCGTATTATTGGCACCGCTTCTATTCGCACCAGCCCGATCTGAACTTCGACAACCCGCGGGTGTTTCGCGCCATCGTCAACGCGATGCGGTTCTGGCTCGATCTCGGGATCGACGGCTTGCGGCTCGACGCCGTGCCCTATCTGATCGAGCGCGAGGGCACCAGCAACGAAAACCTGCCGGAGACCCACGCGATCCTGCGCCATCTGCGCCGCGAGATCGACCAGCATTATCGCGACCGCATGCTGCTCGCCGAAGCCAATCAATGGCCGGAAGACGTGCTGCACTATTTCGGCTCGGGCGACGAATGCCACATGGCGTTCCACTTTCCGCTGATGCCGCGCATCTACATGGCGGTCGCCACCGAAGACCGTCATCCGGTTACCGACATCATGCGGCAAACGCCGGAGATCCCGGAGAATTGCCAATGGGCGGTGTTCCTGCGCAACCATGACGAGCTGACGCTCGAAATGGTCACCGATCGCGAGCGCGATTATTTGTGGGATTACTACGCGGCCGATCGGCGGGCGCGGATCAATATGGGCATTCGCCGCCGCCTCGCGCCGCTGATGGAAAACGACCGGCGCAAGATCGAATTGCTGAGCGGGCTCTTGCTGTCGATCTCCGGCACTCCGGTGCTTTACTACGGCGACGAGATCGGCATGGGCGACAATGTGTTCCTCGGCGACCGCGACGGGGTGCGCACGCCGATGCAGTGGTCGTTCGACCGCAACGGCGGGTTCTCGCGGGCCGATCCGGAAGGCCTGTACCTGCCGCCGATCATGGATTCGGTCTACGGCTTCGAAGCCGTCAATGTCGAGGCGCAGAGCCGCTCGCCGTCGTCGCTGCTGAACTGGACCAAGCGCCTGATCGCGGCCCGCCGCACCCGCCGCGCGCTCGGACGGGGCAGCCTGCGGTTTCTTTATCCGAGCAACCGCAAGGTCATCGCCTACCTGCGCGAGTGGGACGGCGAAATCATCCTGTGCGTCGCCAATCTGTCACGCTCGGCCCAGGCGGTCGAACTCGATCTGGCGGATTTTCGCGGCCGCCACGTCATCGAGGTGCTCGGCCGCAGCCTTTTTCCGCCGATCGGCGAAATGCCCTACGTACTGACCCTGCAATCCTACAGCTTTTACTGGTTCGAGCTGGCGGCGTCCGCCGAGAGCGGCGCCGCCGTCCGGTTGCAGGCGTCGGCGCCCGAATTCCTGACCTTGGTCAAGCCGCAGGGCTGGCCGGACCTTTTCGACCGCCACAACCTGGCGCAGCTCGAACGCGACGTGATCCCGGCGTTCCTGCCGCGCCAGCGCTGGTTCGCCGGAGAGAACAAGCGCGTGCAGGCGGCGCACATCACGGCCTCTGCGGAGATCGCTGCGCCGCCAGCGGATGATGCCCGCCCGGACGGCTTCCTCTTGCAGATTGTCGAAGCACAATTGTCGCGCGGCGAGCGTCAGCAATATTTCCTGCCGCTTGCCGCAATCTGGTCGCCTGTCGGCAGCGAATTGCGTCAGGCGCTGCTGCCGGCGACCCTGGCCGAACTGCGCCGCGCCCGCCGCGAGGGGGCGCTGGTCGACGCGACCTCGCAGGACGGTTTCGCACTGGCAGTGGCCGACATGGTCCGGCGCGCGGCGACATTGCCGCTGAACGGTCGAGCCGACCCCCCGACCGATCGACCGCGCGAAATCCGTTGTCTTCACACGCCTCTGTTCGATCGGGCGCCGTGGCCGGAGCGGCTTGCGCTGCGTTGGCTGGACAGCGACCCAACAGGCAATTTGGCGCTGCTCGAGGACTATGCGGTGCTCAAGCTCTATCGGCATTTGTATCCCGGCCCGCATCCCGAAATCGAGATGGCCCGGTTTCTCGTCGAGCGCGCCGGCTTTGCCAACACGCCGCCGCTGCTCGCGACGATCGAGCTGGCGCCGTCCGCCGCCGATGTCGAGCCGAGCGCCCTCGGCGTGCTGTTCGGCCTGGTGCGCCATCAGGGCGACGGCTGGACCTTGGCGCTCGACCACTTGTTGCGCTATCTCGACGACGCGCTCAACGAAGCCGCTCCCGGTGCGACGCCGCCCGACCGCACCGCCGGTCGGGCGGCCCCCGACGATTTCTTCCTGGCGCTCGCCCGCCAGCTCGGACTGCGCACGGCGCAGTTGCATCGGGCATTCGCCGAGCATGCCGGCGACGACCCGGCATTTGCTCCGGAACCGATCACGCGCGAGGACCTCGCCGAATGGCGGGACGCCCTCGAACAGAACGTCGCCGACATGCTCGGGGCGCTCGAACGCAGCCGCTCCGAACTGCCGGAAGCGGCGCGGGAGATCGCCGACGCCGTGCTCGCTTCCCGCACCGACCTGCTCGACCGGGTTCGCCGGTTGGCGCCGGACGGGATCGCCGGCTTGAAGACCCGTTATCACGGCGATCTTCATCTCGGCCGGGTGCTGGCCGTGAAGAACGACTTCTATTTCATCGGCTTCGAGGGCGAGCCGGCGCGGCCGCTGGCGGCGCGCCGCGGCAAGAGCTCGCCGCTGCGCGATGTCGCCGGGATGATCCGCTCGTTCGATTATGCCGCGATCACGGCGGTGCGGCAGATCGCCGAGACCCGACCGGGTGCGCTGCCGCGGGTAAGCGCGCTCGCCGATGCCTGGCGGCAGCGCGCGGTCGACGGTTTCCGCGCCGCCTATCGCAAGGCAATGCGCGGCTGCCCCGCCTATCCGGCCGGCAAGTTGCAGGCCAAGGCCCTCATTGATTTCTTTACGCTGGAAAAGGCAGTGTATGAGGTGAATTACGAACTCGCCAATCGTCCCGACTGGGCGGCGATCCCGCTCAACGGGATTCTCCGGGTGCTCGCCAAGCCAAGCGGGAGCGCCGGTGCCGCGGCGCGCTAAAGCCGCGGCCAAGCCCGCGACCGACCCCGAGATCGAGGCAATCGTCGCCGCGCGCCACGGCGACCCCTTCGCCTTCCTCGGCATGCACGCGGCGGCGGCCGGGCTCGCGGTCCGCGCGCTGTTGCCCGATGCCGAGGCGATGGCGGTCGTCGACAGCGCGAGCGGCGCTGTTGTCGCCGAAGGCGAGCGAGTTCACCCGGGCGGCCTGTTCGTCGCCGGCCTCACTCAGCGACGTGACCCGTTCCGCTACCGTCTGCGGGCGCAATGGGGCGGGCATTGGCACGAGTTCGAGGACATTTACCGCTTTTCGCCGGTGTTGGGCGATCTCGACGTGCACCTCCTGGTCGAAGGCAGTCACCTGGCCAGCTACCACAAGCTCGGCGCCCACCCGATGGTGCATGACGGCATCGACGGCGTCGCCTTCGCGCTCTGGGCGCCGAACGCCACGCGGGTCAGCGTGGTCGGCGATTTCAATGCCTGGGACGGACGGCGCATGCCGATGCGCAAGCGCCATGGCGGCGGGCTGTGGGAGATTTTCGTGCCCGGCCTGCGCCCGGGCCATCTCTACAAATACGAGCTGCTCGGCCCCGACGGAGCGCTCTTGCCATTGAAGGCCGACCCGCAGGCCGAAGAGGCGGAGCCGCCGCCCGGCACCGCCTCAGTGATCGCCGCCCCGTCGCGCTACGCCTGGCGCGATGCCGGCTGGCTGGCCGAGCGCCGCCGACACAACGACCGCGAAGCGCCGATCGCGATCTACGAAGTCCACCTCGGCTCATGGCGCCGCAACCTGGCCGAAGACGGCCGCTATCTCAGCTACCAAGAGCTCGCCGAGCAGCTTGTCCCCTATGTCGCCGATCTCGGCTTCACCCATATCGAGGTGATGCCGGTGACCGAATATCCGTTCGATGGATCCTGGGGCTATCAGCCGACGTCGCTGTTCGCGCCGACCGCGCGCTATGGCAAGCCCGACGATTTCCGCGCCTTTGTCGACGCCTGCCATGATGCCGGAATCGGGCTGTGGCTCGACTGGGTGCCGGGCCATTTCCCGAACGATGCGCACGGCCTCGGGCATTTCGACGGCACCGCGCTCTACGAGCATGCCGACCCGCGCCAGGGACTGCACCGCGACTGGAACACGCTCATCTACAATTTCGGCCGCCGCGAAGTGGCCAATTTCCTGCTGTCGAGCGCGCTCTACTGGCTGCGCGAGTATCACATCGACGGGCTGCGGGTCGATGCCGTCG
>DATLTH010000403.1:0-2307 GCA_035533695.1 Allostellaceae bacterium
CTCATCGCCGAGCTGTTGCATGCCCTGTGCAAGGGCGCCGGCGCCGGCGAGCGGAACGAGCAGGGCAAAGCGGCCGACCAGTGCGCCGCTGTCGCTTTGCGGCGCGGGCTGCAGCGCGAGCTGTCGCACGGTAGTGGCCGGCGGCAGCAGCCGCTGGGCGAACCGGGCGGCGATGCCCTGCGCGAAAACGCGACCGGCGGCGACCAGACCCGGCCGGTCGCGGCACAGACGCAGGTAGCGGGTGCCGGGCGTCAGAGCCGCCCAGTTCGGCCAGGCATCGCGGGCCAACGCCTCAAGCGCCTCGCGCCGGTCGAGGCGGGCGCTCGCTTTCAGTTCCCACTCGGCCATGCCGGCGACGGTGCGGAAAAACCCGCCGAGCGTCTGCGCATGCGCCTGCATGAACGCGCTCAAACTGTCGCGCTGGCGAACAGCGTGGCAAACGGTACGGGGTAGACCGGCGAAGACTGCATCGCCTGACGCAGCACGGCGGCATGATACATCGTCCGCGGCGCGAGCCAGGGGAGGTCGCCGAGATGACGCGCCGCGTCGGCGCCGCAATAATCGGCGAACGGCACCATGCTGATCAGCGCCGCGATCGGACCGGCGCGGTGGAGGAGGGGCCGGCTGAACGGATCGCTCTCGCCGCCGGTCGATAACGCCAATTCTCCGTCGGCTGCCGCGCCGTCAACCAGCGCGAACAGATAGACCGCCTGCTCGCCGGGCAGGGGATCGCCCGGTGCAATCCCCAGCGGCAAGTCAACCGAGCCGAGCTGGTCAGGAGGGGCCATGGCCGTCGGTGCTCCCGCGCTGCATCATCGTTTTCAGCTTCACCCGATAGGTCTTGTAGTCGATGCCCAGGAGGCGCGCGGCCTGCGCCTTGTTGCCGCCGGCCTGCTCGCGCGCCTCGATCACCGCGTCGCGCTCGATCTGGCGTACCGTGTCGCGGACCCGCCCGCGCAGCTTCGCGCCGCCAGGCTCCGGTGGGATCAGCGGCGCGGCGCGTTTCCCGCGCCCGGTCAGGCAGCCGGCGATCTGCGCGACGGTGACGGTGTCGCCCGTGCCCAGCGCGGCGCGGCGCAGAACGCTGCGCAATTCCCGCACATTGCCGGGCCAATCGTGACCGCACAAAAGTTCGAGCGCCGCCGATGCGATCTCGATCCGGGGGCGCGCCAGCGAGTCGCGTGCCTGGTCGAGAAAACGCCGTGCCAGAAAGCCGATATCCTGCGGTCGCGCCCGCAGCGGCGGCACCGCGATCACGTACTCGGCCAGCCGAAAAAACAGGTCTTCGCGGAAGCCCGCGCTATCAATACGCGCTTCGAGCAATACGCGCTTCGAGCGCCTCGTGGCTCGCGGCAATCACCCGCACGTCAATGCTGATCGCTGCGTGCTTCCGACGCGATGAATGACGCGCTCTTCAAGCGCCCGCAGCAGCGCCTTTTGTCCCGTCGGCGACAAATTGCCGATCTCGTCGAGAAACAGCGTCCCGCCGTTCGCAGCCGCCTCGAACCATCCGCGATGGCGGTTGGCGGCGCCGGTATAGGCGCCCTTTTCGTGACCGAAGAACTCGCTGTCGATCAGGGTATCGACGACGCTGCCGCAGTCGACCACGACAAACGGGTGGGCTGCCCGTCGTCCCCATTCGTGCAGGACGTGTGCGACCACTTCTTTGCCGGCCCCGGTCTCGCCGCTGATCAGCACGGAATAGTCGGTATCGATGACCGCCTCGATCTGATCGGCCAGCAACTGAATCGCCCCGCTGTCGCCCATCACCGAGGTGATTGCGCTTCGCACATCCGCGGTTGCGGCGGTCGTGACGGCCCGGTGGCGCGACACCGCACGCTGGACGATATCCAACAGCCTTTCGTTGCGAAACGCCTTGGTGATGTATTCGAAAGCTCCGGTCCTGATCGCGTCGATCGCTCCGGGTATCGTCCCATGCGCGGTTACGACAATGACCGGGAGGTCCTTGTGCAGGTGTTTGAGACGACGCAGCACTTCGCCGCCGTCGATGCCGGGCATCTGAAGGTCGAGGAGTACGGCGTCCGGGTTGCAGCGCTCCGCGACTTCGATCCCGGGCATTCCGGCGTTCGCCTCCGCAACGTCGAGGCCGGTTTCGCCCAGGATCGTCCGAATGGCCCAGCGCATGTCCTGGTCGTCGTCGATAACCAGTACCGTCCCTCGCATCAAACATGACCCTTTTGCATTTATGTCGGCTGCGAGGCGCCTTGAACGTCGCCTGTCGTTTTTTAACGAATGGGTGAACAAATACCCGTAGGGAATCGGAATCTACTTAGTCCCAATAATTCA
>DATLTH010000404.1:0-2405 GCA_035533695.1 Allostellaceae bacterium
CAGAATCGTGATGCTCGCTTCCTGGGAAGTCCCGCAATCACTCCGATTCGATTTGTCGCACCCGCACCAAGACCGTGATCACCCGACCGCGCATCGCGCCGCCGTCAATCGGCCGTTGCCCGGCCTTTTGCCCCTGATACCGGAATTTCGACATGGCGATGTATGCCTGGATCAGCGCCCCCGAGGACGTGCCGCGCTCGACCCTGCATTCCAGCGAGATCCCGGATAGCGCAAACGGTTTTGCCGGGCAGAATACGCCGGGCTTCAGGAATGCCGAGATGGACCGGCTGATCGACCAGGCCGAAATCGAGCTCGATCCCGACAAGCGCAAGGTGCTGTGGGCAAAGATGCAGCGCCTCTACGCCACCGAATTACCCTCATTGCCGCTCTATTTCCGCTCCGACACGTTCATCCTGCCGAAATGGCTGAAGGGCGTGCGGCCGACCGGCAACCAGTATCCGACGACGTTATGGATCACCGACTGGAAAGCGCAGCCGTGAAGCGATGATCCGCTTCACCGCCATCCGGCTTATCGAAATCGCGGCGATGCTGGTGCTGATGTCGTTTGTCATCTATGCCCTGATCGGGCTGATGCCGGGCGATCCGATCGATCTGATGCGCCAGGCCGACCCGCGCACCAGCGCCGCCGACGTGATGCGGCTCAAGGCCTTGTATGGGCTCGACAAGCCGCTCGTCGCCCGCTATCTCGCCTGGGCCTATCAGGCATTCGGCGGCGATCTCGGTTATTCGCGGCTGTTTGCGATGCCGGTGGGGCGGGCCCTGCTGCCGCGGCTCGGCAATTCGCTGGTGCTGATGGGGACGAGCTTCGTGCTGGCGCTTGGGGTGGCATTGCCGCTCGGCACATTGGCGGCGCGGCGCCCCAACTCCCGGCTGGACGCCGCGATCAACTTGTTGTGTTTCGCCGGCGTATCGGTGCCGAGCTTCTGGCTGGCCCTGGTGCTGATCCTGGTCTTTGCCGCCGGGCTCGGCATTCTGCCGGCGAGCGGCATCGCCACCGCCGGGTCGAGCGATCTGGCCGACCATCTGCGCCATTTGGTGTTGCCGGTGGCGACGCTGACCGCGGCGAACGCCGGCTTCTATACGCGCTATGTCCGCGCGGCGATGCGCGACGCGCTGGCGCAGGACCATATCCGCACCGCCCGCGCCAAGGGCGCCGGCGAGGCGCGGGTGATCCTGCATCATGCCTTGCGCAGCGCGCTGATCCCGGTGACGACGATCCTCGCGCTGTCGTTCGGCGGCCTGGTATCGGGGGCGCTCGTCACCGAGACGATGTTTGCCTATCCCGGCATGGGCAAGCTGATCTTCGATGCAGTGATGGGCAACGACTACAACCTGGCGTTGGCGGGCTTGCTGCTGGCGAGCGCGACGACGATGCTCGCCAACCTCGCCGCCGACCTCGCCTATGGCTGGCTCGACCCGCGGGTCACCTATCGGTGAAGCTGCCGCTCGTGCTGCTGATGGCGATCGCGGCCCTGTCCTTTGCCGGGCCGCTGTTCGGCGCGGCCTTCGGCATCGACCCCAACGCCGTCGACCTGCTCGACCGCTTCGCCATGCCCTCGCTGCTGCACCCGCTCGGCACCGACGAGTTGGGCCGCGACCTGTTGCAGCGGTTGTGTGCCGGCGGCCGGGTCTCGCTGACGATCGGGCTGACGGCGGCAGTGACCGCGGCGGCGCTCGGGACCTGGATCGGGCTTGTCGCCGGCTATCTCGGCGGCTGGACCGACCGCATAGCGATGCGCTTGACCGACGCGGTCATCGCGTTGCCGCTATTGCCGTTGCTGATCGTGCTGGCCGCGCTCGACCTGAAAAAGCTCGGCGTGCCGGCCGCGGTGGCGCGTTCCGACGACATCAGCCTCTTGCGCATCGCCGCGCTTGCCGTGCTGGTCGGCTGGACGACGGCGGCGCGGCTGGTCCGCGGCGCGACCCTCGTCACCCGCAACCGCGACTTCGTGCGCGCCGCGCGCAGCCTCGGGGCGGGCGTGCCGCACATCCTGTGGACGCACATCCTGCCCAACGTGCTGGCCCCGCTGGTCGTCGCGACGACGCTCTCCGTCGGCGACGTGATTCTGCTCGAATCGGTGTTGAGCTTTCTCGGCCTCGGCATCCAGCCGCCGCTCGCCAGCTGGGGGACGATGCTGAGCAACGCGCAGGAACTGATGTCCGCCGCGCCATTGCTCGCGATCTGCCCGGGGCTGATGATTTTCCTGACCGTCATCGCCTGCAACCTCTTGGGCGACGCCTTGCAGCAGCGCCTCGACCACCGCGCGAGCATCCGCGCGTAGCCGCCGCCTACGGGTGTCCGCCCGGAAACAGCTTCAGGATCGCGAGGATCGTCGCCGCCTGGGCGATGCTGATGCCGAAGACCCAGCGGATGAGCTCAGCCT
>DATLTH010000405.1:0-5546 GCA_035533695.1 Allostellaceae bacterium
GTGCGGCTGGCGGGCGCGGCGCTCGACGACCACAAGCGCGCCGGGACGCCCTCTGAGGCGATCGCGGCGGGGGCGGATTATCTCGTCGTCGGCCGGCCGATCGTGCAGGCGGCGGACCCGGCAGCGATGGCGGCGCGGATCATCGCGGAAATGCACAATGCCGCTTGAGTTCGCCGGCGTTTTCCCAGGCTCGGTAGCGAAACCCGGCCACGGTTCGCGACGAACAAGTGGAACCCTATAGACCCGACCGTCGTTCCTTGCAAAAAAATAACATCATCCATAAGGAATGGAGGTAATGATGACGATGGATACACGAAATCGCCGGTTTAGCCGCGTGAGCGCGGCCGTGGTTGGTGTGGTTGGTCTCGCCGCTCTGGCGATTCCATTGGCGCCGGCGCAGGCACAGGTTTATTTCGGCTTTGGACCTGGCGGGTTCGGGGTCGGAGTCGGGGCGCCTGCGACGGATTATTACGCGCCGTACTACGACCCCTATTACGCGCCCTATTATGCGCCGCACTACTACTATCCGCACTATTACCATCGCTGGTAACGCGCGGTGACGACAGCGCGGCCCTGGGCGGGCGACCGCTCGCCCGGGGCCTTTCGTCGCGCCGCCGCCGCTGCACTACTGGCGCTGGCGCGCAGCCTCGGCTAAACCGGATGGCGATGGCGGCTTGCGGCCGCCATCGCCGTGCCGGAGACCGAACATGACGAGCGCCCTCGACCGCCTGCGCGTCGTTGACTTCACGACGACGATCGCCGGGCCGCACTGCACCCGCCTGTTGGCCGATCTCGGCGCCGAGGTGATCAAGGTCGAAGCGCCCGAGGGCGACATGATGCGGGCGCGCCCGCCCTTGCGCAATGGCGCCAGCACCTCGTTCGGCCAGCTCAACACCGGCAAGAAAAGCGTCGTTCTCGACCTGAAACGCGACGGTGCGCTGGACGTCGCCCGGCGCCTCATTGCGAGCGCCGACGTCGTGGTCGAGAATTTCCGCCCCGGCGTGATGCAGCGCTTCGGGCTCGATTACCCCTCGCTCGCCGCGCTGAAGCCCGACCTGATCTACTGCGCGATTTCGGGCTACGGGCAGAGCGGGCCGTCGGCCGGGCTGCCGGCCTATGCTCCGGTCATCCACGCCTCTTCCGGCTACGACCTCGCCCATCTCGCCTATCAGGGCGGCCATCGCCGGCCGGATTACTGCGGCATCTACATCGCCGATGTGCTGACCGGCACCTATGCGTTCGGCGCGATCGTGACCGCGCTCTACCAGCGCCAGGCGACGGGCGACGGCCAGCTGATCGATGTGTCGATGCTCGAAAGCATGCTCAGCCTGACGCTCAGCGAGATGCAGCTGGCGCAGTTCCCGGCCTCCTACGTCCCCGGACGGCCGGTGTTCGGGCCGATTGTCACCAAGGACGGCTATCTGAACCTGTCGATCGCCAGCGAGCGGACCTTTCAGAACCTCGCGGCGGCGTGCGGCCGGTCCGATTGGATCACCGACCCGCGCTTTGCCCGCTACCCGGATCGCCGCGCCAATTGGGCCCTGCTGATCGAAGAGCTGGAAATCTGGTCGAAGGAACTCGGCAGCGCCGAAGTGCAGGCGATCTTCGACCGGCATGGCGTGCCCGCCTCGCCCTATCGCACGGTCAAGGAGGCGATGGCCGATCCGCAGCTCGCCCATCGCGGCTCCTTCACCGAGGTGCATGACCGGGGCGGCAGCTTCCTCGCGCTCAACCCGCCATTCCGCTTCGCGACGGGCATCACCGCGACGCATCCCTTTGTCAGTACGCTCGGCGAGCACAGCGCGGCGGTGCTCGGCGAGCTGGGCTACCGGAAGGACGAGATCGCCGCCCTTGTCGAGGCCGGCATCACCGCCGCCGCCGCAGCGTAGCGGGAAATCCGTCGGGCATTACGGCATCCGCAGCAGCGCGTCGCGGATGCGCAGGCTGGCCAATCCGTCGCCGTAGGGGTTGTGGGCGCGGGCGAATTCGGCGTAGCGCGCCGGCGAATCGAGCAATTCGGCCGTCGCGTCGTAAATGCGCTGCCGGTCGGCGCCGACCAGTGCCACCGTCCCGGCCGCGACGGCTTCCGGCCGTTCGGTGACCTGGCGCATGACCAGCACCGGCTTGCCGAGGGAAGGCGCCTCTTCCTGGATGCCGCCCGAATCGGTCAGGATGATGTGGCTGCGCGTCATCAGATAGACAAACGGCACGTAATCGAGCGGCTCGAGCAGGTGGACATTCGGCAGGCCGCCGAGGAGATGCCGCACCGGCGTCTGGACCGCGGGGTTGAGGTGGACCGGGTAGACGATCTCGACGTCGCTGCGCTCGGCGATATGGCGCAGCCCGGCGCAGATCTCCTCAAAGCCATGCCCGAAACTTTCGCGGCGATGCCCGGTCACCAGGATCAGCCGTTTGCCGGCATCGAGGAAGCCGAATTGCGCAGCGAGCGCGCGGGTCAGCATCACATCGCCCGCGAGGCGACCGCGCACCGTGAGCAGCGCATCGACAACGGTGTTGCCGGTGACGACGATTTTTTCGGCCGCCAGATTCTCCTTCAACAGATTGTCGCGCGCCGTTGCCGTCGGCGCGAACAGGGCGTCGGCGAGACGGTCGATCACGCTGCGGTTCATCTCCTCGGGCCACGGCTGCCGCAAGTCGCCGGTGCGCAGGCCCGCCTCGACATGGCCGATCCGCACGCGCGCATAAAACGCGGCGAGCGATGCCGCCAGCGCCGTCGTGGTGTCGCCGTGCACCAGCACCCAGTCGGGTGTCTCGGCCGCAATGACGCGCTCTACCCCGGCGAGGACCGCCGTCGTTACGTGGACGAGATCCTGCCCCGGCTTCATGATCGACAGGTCATGGGCCGCGGTCAGCCCGAAAAAATCGATGATGCCGGCCAGCATGTCGCGGTGCTGGCCGGTCAGGCAGACCACCGGGCAGAACGCATCGCCGGCCGCGAGCGCCTTGACGACCGGGGCCATCTTGATCGCCTCGGGCCGGGTGCCGAAGATGACGAGGACCTTGATCACGCGCTGCGGACCATCGCTGGATCGGCGCTCGACACTCGGCGGCGGCCGCGCCGCCGGGTGCGCGGAACCCGGTTTACGCGAGGGTCACCCGACCCCGCAAGCGTCGCGAACCAGAGCATCGATCCGCGCTGCCGAGTAGTTTGCCAGGACATGCGCCCTTCCGGCCTCGGCGACGCGGCGGTATTCGGCGTCGTCGCGGCACAGGGCGGCGATCCGCTGCGAGAGCAGCTCCGGCTCGTCGGCGTCAAGCGATAGCAGTTCGGGGGGCAGGTCGATGCCCTCGGCCGCGACCGTCGTCATGATGCACGGAATCCCGGCGGCCATGCTTTCCAGAACCTTGCCCTTGAGGCCGGCGCCGAAGCGCAACGGCGCAATCGTCAAGCGGATCCGCTCGAACACGCTGTCGAGCGAGGGGACGTAACCGAGCGGAACCACGTCCTTGGCGGCAAGCGCGCTGATTTCCGCCGGCATATGACTGCCGACCAGCAGCAGCTCGATCCCGGGGACCGCACCGCGCAGCAACGGCATCAGATCGTGCGCGGCCCATTTCGCGGCGTCGAGGTTGGGGGGGTGCCGGTAGCCGCCGATAAAGGCGATCTCCGGTCTCGCGGAGGCTTTGGCTGCAACCTCGCGCAGCGGGACCGTCCACGGGATCACCTGCACCTCGATGTCCGGCGCGAGTTCGCGCAGCAGCGCGGCTTCGGCCTCGGAGTGGACGATCACGCAATCGACGAACGACATCGCGCCAAGCTCCAGCCGGCGCAGCTGCGCCGCCCGTTCGCGCAATTTCGGGTCGTTCTCAACCGCGGCCTGGCGCTCCACCCGCAGAAAGTGCAGGTCGGCGACATTGTAGACGATGCGCGCCAGCGGAAAATGCTGCCGGATCATTCCCGCATACTTCGAGGCATTCGAATATCGATGCAGGTAAACCAGGTCGAACGGCACAAGCTGCCGTCTGAAGACCTCTTCCACCGACGAATAATAGGGGTGGTAGAGGCACTGGATACCGCGGCGCTGCAGGTCGGTCGTATAGGGTTCGATCCGCGCCATGTTGTCGGCGGGGATGAAGCTGACCTTGTAGCCGAGGCGCTGCAACGACAGCATGTGCTGATAGGCGGCATTCGAGCCGGCATCCTTGTCCGGCTCCGGCACCGAATCGTCGATGAACAGGGCGCGCTGACGGACATTGCGCTCGACTTCGAGTTCCGGCAGCTGGCCGTTGAAACGATGCGTCGCCAGCACGTCCTTCCAGCGCTCGAAAAACTTGCGGTGGTTGACCGCCTGGAAGCGCTTCATGCCGGTGCCGGCGACGTCCGTCCCGGCGCTGGCGCCTTCGAGATGGACGACCTCCGAGGTCGGCTGGACGACCACGCGATAGCCCGCCTGCCGGGCGCGAAAGCACAACTCGGTGTCCTCGTAATAGGCGGGCAGGTAATGCTCGTCGAATTTGCCCAATTCGGCAAACAGCGAAGACTTGATCATCAGCGCGGCGCCCGAGACATAGTCCGCGTCTCTCATGTAGCAGTATTGCGGATCATCGGCCGACTGGCCGCGCCCACAATTCCACCCGTCGCCCAGACGCCAGATGATCCCGCCGCTCTCCTGCAAGGTTCCGTCGGGATACAGCAGCTTTGCCCCGACAACGCCGATTGCGGGATCCATCTGCATCGTCTGATACAGCTCATCCAGCCAGCGCGCCTTGACTTCGGTGTCGTTGTTCAGGAACACGACGTATTCGCCGCGTGCTGCGTCGAAACCGCCGTTGCACGACCGGATGAAGCCGAGATTTTCCCGGTTGCGGATGAGGCGTATGCCGCGCCCGAACGCCAGGCTCGCCAACATTGTTTCGTCGCGCGAGCCATCATCGACAATGATGATCTCAAACGGTACCTCCGCGCCGTGTTCGGCGATCGCCTTGATGCAGTTGTAGGTCAGCTCAAATTTATTGAACGCGGGAATCACGATAGAAACCGCCGGAGAGACCGCCGCAGAGGCCGCCGGCGCAGCGTCGGTGTCAAGCTGGATTGGCGGATAGGCAAATCCAATTGATTTGACCAGATTCTGAAATTGTGGACCCAATTCCATCGAGCGAAGAAGATTGACAGGGTTCGCCGCGTCCTGTTCCACGAGACGGAAATAGTGCAGCAAGGTCGCATCCAGCAGGCTGACCAAGGTGGTGATGATCGGCGCCAGCTCCGCGACCCGCTCCGCGCGCTCCGCATCGGCCGCGATGTTGCCGAGGATGAATTGAACCGTTGGATCGAGCCCCGCCCGCTCGCGCGTCAGCACGCGCGGAAACGAGGGAACCTCAACCGGCGAGCCGACCGGCCGCAAATGCAGTACGTGACGGGCGTACGGCAGCAGCGTCTCGCTGAACGAGAAGGCGAAACCGTGCCTTCCATCGCCGATCCCGGCCTGTTCGAGGTCTTTTCGGTAATCGCTCGCCACGACCGTCGCAAGCGGGGTGTCGCCATCCAGCAGTTCGAGCGCGATCCGCCGCTGCGGTTGCCGCGGGTC
>DATLTH010000406.1:0-13457 GCA_035533695.1 Allostellaceae bacterium
GAGGGGAGCGCCAGCAGCCGGGCCAGGAGCGGCGTCCGCATCAGCGTGTAGTTGTCGCCCTCGACGTGGGCGCGCAGCACACGCTTCCCGGCCACCTCGGCGAGGTGCCCGTCAACCGTCAGATGCCCGCCGACAACCCCGTCGGCGATGTTGAGGAGCTGCAGGGTCGCGCCGAGATCGTCCGACCGGAAGATCAATCGCCGGGTGGCGTCTTCGCCGAAGCGCAACGACGCCTGATGTCCGTTGGCAAAATGCCCGGCGATATGTCCGGATTGCCAGGTGCCGTTGGTGCGCAGCAATTGGGCGCTGACCTGGTGAAGCTCGCGCCGCGGCCCCAGGACCAGCCGGTCAATCCGGGCATTGACCGCGAGCGGCTGCGACTGCGGCGGCGGCGTCCCGGTCGTCGCCTCCTTGATCAGATGCCGCGCGTCGGCGCGCACCGCATGGACAGTGGCCAGCCAGCCGCCCCCCTGCCGGCGCACTACCGAACCGCTGACGTCGGTTTCGCCGATCGCCAGGTGCCGGATATCAACCTCGCTGACCTCCTTGCGATCATCATCGAACTGCGCGACAAATTGGCCGGCAAGGCCGGAAGCGGCAACATCGATCCCGGTGATCCGCGAGATCTTGTCATTGGCGAGTTCGAGAACGAGCTTGGCGGTTCCCGGCTGGCCGGGCGCTTTCTTCCAGCCGGCCTCGGGAATCGCGAGAGTGGTGTCACGCAGGTCCAAGAGGGCGGTCGCCTCGGCATGGTTCCGCGACAGTACCGAATAGGTCAGGTCAACCCCGATCGGGCCTTTGATGCGGTCGGGCGCAACGTCGAGGTCGAGCCGTCTGCGGGCCTCGTCGTCGAGCGTCAAGCCGACGTGATACTTCGCCTGCGGGCCGCCTTTCGGGTGAAAGAAGACGTTGGCGTCGAGCTGTGACGGGAGGCCGTCAAACCGGGCGGCACCCTGGAGGTGCGCCCCGCTCCGGTTCAGGTCGAGCGCCAGATTGCCGTCGCTGATCCCGCGGTCGAGGACGATTTTGGGCAGGCTCATGCCGGTGATTGTCGCCTTGGCGCTGTAGTCGATCGCATCCGCTTTGAGATCTTCGAGCAGCGGCAGCTTGAAGTGCAGCCGGGTCTCGACCTGGCCAGCCACATGCCCGGGGTCGACGCCGATCGCATGCGCGTAGCGCAGCGGCTTTGCGTTAATGACTTCCAGCGCGTCCTGGAGCGGCCCGGCGAGAGCCAGATCGATGGTCAGCCACTCGGGCTTTCCTCCCAGATCGGTCAATTGCAGCGCCCCGCCGGTGACCTTCAGCCCTTTGAGCATGCCGCTTGTCGGCACAAAATCGAGATGCTTGCCGGCGAATCTCGCGGTCCCGGCGACGTTGTGGACCATCGGCAAGCCGTTGAAATAATTGATCGTCAGGTCGCTGTAGCGAAGGCTGCCGGTGGCCTTCAGCACGTCGGCCGTATGGGCGCGCGGATCGAGATCGAGGCCGAGCTGCACCGCGGCTTCGTCGAGCACGCCATCGTGGATGTTCGCCAGCACCCAGCGCCGCCCGCCGGGGCTGAACGTCTCGGGCCACAGCTGGCCGAGCCGGGCGACCGTCACATGCTTCAGGGCGGCGGCAAAATTGCCCGAAACATGCCCGGGCGGACGGGCGTCGGCGGGGGCCGCGATCAGCGCCGGCGTGATGCCGCCCAGCGTCCCGTCGACGACAAGCTCGGCGCCGCCTCCGAGATCAAGCGCGAGACGGCCGACATGGATTTCCGAGGTCTCCGGGGAATAGACCGCATGGAATTCGCCCTTGTCGATGGCGACGCTTCCGCTCGGCAGCCAATCGCTGTGCACCCGGCCCGGGCCCAGCGCGAGGTCAAGGCGCGAACCTTCGGCCACGTGTCGCGCGAGGTCGATCCGCGTGCGCAACGTACCGGAGACCGGCGCCTCGACATGTTGCAGCTGCGCCAGTTCGGGGATCAGCGGCGGGATTGCCGCGGGTTGCACCCCGTCGATCGCGATGTCGAGATCGAGCACCTGCCGCTCGGCAAAGTAGCGATAGGTCGCATGCAGCTCGGGGACGCTGTTGCCGACCGGGATGGCCAGCGAGAAATCGCCGCGGACACCCTTGGCGCTGCGGTTGACGCCGAGATCGACGCGATCGACTCGCCAGATCTGGCCGCTGCGCTGGTCGTCGACGATCACCGTCGCCCCGCGGATGTCGAGCCGTCGCAGCAATCCGAGCGGTGCATTGGGCTCGCGCGGTCCGGCCAGTTGCTCGATCGTGTTCGGGCCGAGCGCGGGCGCGGCCTCGGTGCCGACGCCGATCTGGGCGCTGATCGACCCGCCGGCATCGCGGAGCAAATGGAGGACCGGGCGTTCGACGACCACCTGCGTCGGCGCCAGCCGGCCGCGCAGCAACGTGCCGAGCCCGAAGCTGGTCGCCATCTCCGGGAAGCGCGCCAGCTTCTCGCCGCCGGGCAGCGACAGGCGGACGTTCTCGACCCGCAAATCGAGCTGGTGGCTCGTGCGGTCGATCCCGACGCGAACCCCCGAGATCGCCACCTTGAAACCGATCCCCGAGCGGTCGAACGCCGCTTCGACATAGGGGGTCAGCCAGTTGAGTTCGATCGGCCCCTGCATCAGGCGCCAGATGCCGAACAGGGCGGCGAGGATCAGCAGGGCCGCAAGCGAGCCGAACCAGCGCAGCAGATGGTGCGCGCCGCGCCCGACATGGCGCGCCGCCCGGTGGTGCAACCGCCGTCGGCCGGGCGGCAGGGCCAGCGGTTCGTCGATCGCCGCCGGCGCGCGCCGGTCTTGACCGAGCTCCGCATTCGGGCGAGGGTCGCCGCCTTCCGGCAGATCCTCGGATGACGCTGCTATCCTCTCTCTCCTCCAATGGCGACGGTCTGCCGCGGCCCGCCGATGGCCGCCTCCGCGATTTGGGCTTCTCCGCCTGGGAAGCGGCGCTCACCGCGGCGACCGACCGGACCGGCGCCGCCCGCGCCCGGTCCTGGAGCGCCACCCCTGCCGGCAGGTGCCTGCTCGCCGCGATCTTCGGCCACAGCCCGTTTCTGAGCAGTGCGGCAGTGGGCGAATGGGTATTCCTGACCCGGCTCGTCGAAGAAGGCCCCGATCCGCTGTTTGAGGCGATTGCCGCGGCAACCGAACAGCACCCGGAACGCGGCGAAAATCAGGCGGCGTTGATGCGGCGGCTGCGCATGGCCAAGCGGCAAGTCGCCCTGCTGGCCGCCGTCGCCGAGCTTGCCGGCAGCTGGACGCTCGAACGCCAGATGGAGGCGCTCAGCCATTTCGCCGAGGCCGCGATCGGCGCAGCGGCGCGCCATCTGCTGCGGGCAGCCGCAGAGGGCGGCAGGATGACGGCGAACGATCCCCGGGACCCCGAAACCGGCAGCGGTCTCATCGTCCTGGCGATGGGTAAGCTCGGCGGCAGAGAACTCAATTATTCGAGCGATATCGACCTGATCCTTCTGTACGATCCGGCAGGCATATCCGGCATCCCGCCGGATGGCGCGCAGTCCTTCTTCGTGCGCCTCGCCCGCGATCTCGTGCGAATTCTCGACGAGCGCACCGGCGATGGCTACGTCTTTCGCACCGATTTGCGCCTGCGCCCCGACCCGCGGTCGACCCCGCTGGCGATGTCGGTGGCCGCCGCGCTGGCCTATTATGAGACGGTCGGGCAGAATTGGGAGCGCGCCGCCTTGATCAAGGCCCGCCCGGTCGCCGGCGACCGGATGGCGGCGCAGCGCTTTCTCGCGCAGCTGGAACCCTTTATCTGGCGCAAGAACCTCGATTTCGCGGCGATCGCGGATATCCATTCGATCAAGCGGCAGATTCAGGCCCACAAGGGCGGCGCACGAATCGCGGTCGAGGGGCACGACATCAAGACCGGCCGCGGCGGCATCCGCGAAATCGAATTCTTCGCTCAGACGCAGCAATTGATCTGGGGCGGCCGGCTGCGCGAGCTGCGGGTGGCGGCGACCTGCGCCGCCTTGCGCCGCCTCGCCGCCGCCGGCCGTATCGACGCGCGCACCGCCGACACGCTGATCGCCGACTACCGCTTCCTGCGCCGGGTCGAGCACCGGCTGCAGATGCGCGACGATGCGCAGACCCACCGCCTGCCGGCCGACCCGGACGGCGTCGCCTGGCTTGCGAGTTTTATCGGCTATCCGAAGGCTGAGCTGTTCGTCGCCGATTTGCGCGCCCATCTCGGTTCGGTCGAAAAGCATTACAGCGAATTGTTCGAGGAGGCGCCGAGCCTTTCCGGGCCCGGCAACCTCGTCTTCACCGGCGCCGAGGACGACCCCGACACGCTGACGACGCTCGCGGGCCTCGGCTTTGCCGACCCGGCTCGCGTCGCCGCGATGGTGCGCGACTGGCACCACGGGCGGATGCGCGCCACCCGCAGCCAGCGGGCGCGCGAGATCCTGACCGAGTTCGTGCCCGAACTGCTGCGCGTCTTCGGCGCCACCGCGCATCCCGATGCCGCGCTCTCGCGGTTCGACCAGTTCCTGTCGCAATTGCCCGCCGGCGTGCAATTGTTTTCGCTGTTTCACGCCAATCCCGGCCTCTTCTCGCTGGTTGCCGACATCATGGCCGAGGCGCCGCTGCTGGCCGAGCGGCTGGCGCAGCGGCCGGCCTTGCTCGATGCGGTGCTGACCTCCGAATTCTCGGCATTGCTGCCCGACCGCCCCGCGCTCGCCGCCGATCTCGCGGGCATCATCGCCGATGCCCGCGATTTCGAGGACACGCTCGACCTGCTGCGTCGCTGGGCGAGCGAGCGGCGCTTCCAGGTCGGGGTACAGCTGCTGCGCCGCGCGATCGACGGCGAATATGCCGGGCCCGTCCTCGCCGACATCGCCGAGACGGCGCTTGCCGCATTGCTGCCGGCAGTCGCGGCAGATTTCGCGCGGGTGCACGGCGAAGTACCCGGCGGCGCCTTCGCGATCATCGCGATGGGCCGCCTCGGCAGCCGCGAGATGAGCCTCGCCTCCGACCTCGACCTGATCCTGATCTACGACGCCCCGGAAGGCAGTTCGGGCTCTGACGGGCACCGCAAGCTGACCGTCCCGGCCTATTACGCGCGGCTGAGCCAGCGGCTGATCTCGGCGATCAGCGCGCCGACCGCGGAGGGCCGCCTCTACGAAGTCGACATGCGGTTGCGGCCGTCGGGCGCAGCCGGGCCGATCGCCTCGAGCCTCGCCGCCTTTGCCCTCTACCAGCGCGAATCGGCCTGGACCTGGGAGCATATGGCGCTGACCCGCGCCCGGCCGATCGGCGGGGAGCCAGTTTTGATCCGACAAGCGGCGGCGGCGATCGAGGCCGCGCTCGCCGTGCCGCGCGACTGGCGGCAGCTGGTCGCCGATGTCGCCGACATGCGCCGGCGGATCGCCGAAAACCATCCCCATCCCTCGCCCTGGGATCTGCGCAACCGGCGCGGCGGCCTCGTTGACCTCGAATTTCTCGTGCAATACCTGATGTTGCGCGAGGCGGCCCGAACGCCGGAGGTATTGCAGCAGGACATTGCCGCCGCCCTGTCCGCGCTGGGCAGGGCCGGCATTCTGATGCCGCAGGGGGTGCACGAACTCGGCGACGCGCTGATCCTGCTGCGCCAGCTGCGAGCCTTGCTGGCCTTATTGTTCGATGGCGTGCCGGAGGAGGCGGCCTTGGCCGGCGCCGCCGGTGCGACGCTGGCGCGCCTTGCCGGTGCGGTTGACTTCGCCCGGCTCGACGCAGATATGACTGCCGCCTGCGCCCGCGTGTGCGCCTGGTACGATCGGCTGATCGCGCGGCCGGCCCGGATGGCGGCGGGGGCGGCGGCGCGGCAAAGGACAGAGCGGCGCGAACCAACAGCAGCAGGGGAGAAGGCTAAATGAGCGTCAATGTCGGCGACAAGGCCCCTGATTTCACGATGCCGACCGACGGCAACGGCACGCTCACGCTGTCGGCATTGCGCGGCAAGCCGGTCATTCTCTATTTCTACCCGAAGGACGACACCTCGGGCTGCACCGCCGAAGCGTGCGGGTTTCGCGACGCCATTCCCGATTACGGCAAGACCGGTGCGGCGGTCATCGGCGTTTCGCGCGATTCGGTCGCCTCGCACGACAAGTTCAAGAAGAAATACCAGCTGCCGTTCACCCTCGCTTCCGACTCGACCGGCGAGGTGACCGAGCGCTACGGCGTGTGGGTCGAGAAAAGCATGTACGGCCGCAAATACATGGGGATCGACCGCAGCACCTTTCTGATCGACAAGGAGGGCGTGGTGCGCGGCATCTGGCACAAGGTCAAGGTCGGCGGGCATGTCGCCGACGTCCTGAAGGCGGTGCAGGCGCTCTGACCGGTCGCGATCCATCGCTTCCGCACACGCTGGCCGAAGGCGCGGCGGCGATCCTCAATGCCGCCGATCCGGCGGCCAAGGTCGCGCTGAGCCGCGCGCTGGCGGCGCGGTGGCGGGCCGGCGGCATGACGGTCGGCGAGGCGACGCCGCCCCCGCGCCCGGCGCGGCCCCAGCGGCCGGAACTCCGCATGCCGCGCGACATGGCGCGGCGGCGCAAATCCGGCTCGGCGGCCGGGCGGATCGCGCTGTTGCACGCGCTCGCCCATATTGAACTCAACGCGGTCGACCTGGCCTGGGACCTCATCGCGCGGTTTCACGACGCCGCCCTGCCCCGCCTTTTCTTCCACGATTGGCTCGGTGTGGCCGCCGAAGAGGCCGAGCATTTTTCCCTATTGTCCGCTCGTCTCCAGGCGCTCGGTTCGTTTTATGGCGCGTTGCCGGCGCATGACGGGTTGTGGGAGGCCGCCGCGGCGACCGCTCTCGACCTGCTCGGCCGCCTCGCCGTGGTGCCGCTGGTGCTCGAAGCCCGCGGCCTCGACGTGACGCCGACGATGATCCTGCGGCTGGAGCGGGCCGGCGACAGCGACAGCGCCGCCATCCTGCGGATTATCCTGCGCGACGAGATCGGCCATGTTGCCGTCGGGGTGCGCTGGTTCCGCTTTTTGTGCCGCGAGCGCGGCCTCGACCCGCAAGCGGTCTTCCAGGACCGGGTTCGCCGCTACTTCGGTGGCGCCCTGAAGCCGCCGTTCAACCGCGCGGCGCGCGACCATGCCGGGTTTCCGGCCGAGTATTACGAACCGCTGGCATGCGTCGCCCGCGTGTCATAGCCGCCGCGCTGCTCGCCCTGGCGATCGCCGCCGCTCGGCCGGCCTTCGCCGACATCGCTGTGCGCGTGCAGCGTCCGCTCGACCTGGTCGCGCTGCCTCTCATCGTCATGGAGCACGAGCACCTGATCGAACGGACCGCGGAAGCGATGGGCCTCGGCAAGGTGACGGTCACCTGGAATGCCCCCGGCAAAGCCGATCCGATCGAGGCGCTGACCGCCGGCCAAAGCGACCTTGCCGCGGTCAACCTCGCGCCGTTCCTGCTGGCCGCCGACAATACCGCCGGCAAACCGGACGAAGTCCGCGCATTGGCCGCGCTTGTCGGGCGGCCCTATGTGCTGGTGACTCGCAACCCGGCGATAAAGACGATCCGCGATTTCACCGCCAAGGACCGGATCGCGGTGCCGGCATTGAAAATCTCGGGGCCGGCGTTGATGCTGGAAATGGCGGCGGCGCAGGAATGGGGGATCGAGCACTACGACAAGCTCGATCCGCTCGTCGTGGCGCGGCCGGACGCGGACGCTGCGGCGGCGCTGATCTCGGGCAAGGGCGATGTCGACGCGCATGTCTCGCGCACCCCCTACGTCGATGACGAACTCGGCGACCGGTCGATCCACCGGGTCATGGACTCGTTCGACATCGCCGGTCCGCACAGCGCCGCGGTCCTCGCGGCAACGATGCGCTTTCAGGCCGCCAATCCCGAGCTGTGCAAGGCAATCCTCTCGGCGCTGCAGGCGGCCGATGATCTGATCAAACAGAGCCCGGGCGAGGCGGCCGAGATGTTTGCCGCGGCGGTCAAGGATGAAAGCATGTCGATCGAAGATTTGACCGACATGGTCGGCGACCCGGACCTTTCCTATACGGCGGCGCCGGCGGGGGTGATGCGGCTCGCTGATTTCATGCACCGGGTCGGCCGGCTGAAACGCCCTCCCAAGACCTGGCAGGACCTGTTTCTGCCGGCGGCCCGCGACCTGGCGGGAAACTGACTGCCGGTTTTGAGATTTGCATTGCGTCCGATTCGCGCGGATAACGAGCCATGCAATTGCGCCTCCGCTCGATCGCCTATCTGGCCGAGGACATCAACGGCTACGAGCTCGTCGACCCCAATGGTCGCGACCTGCCGCGCTTTGCCGCCGGCGCGCATATCGGGGTGCGGCTCGGTGAACAGGTTTGGCGCGACTATTCCTTATGGAACGACCCGGCCGAGCGGCGCCGCTACTGCATCGCCGTATTGCGCGAGAAGCTGGGCGAAGGCTCGCGCCATCTGCACGATGGGGTGCGGGTCGGCGACACGGTCGAGGTGTCGTTGCCGCGCAACCATTTCCCGCTCGCCGCAGAGGCCGAGCGCCATCTGCTGCTGGCCGGCGGCATCGGCATCACCCCGATCATGGCGATGATCGCCGACCTCAAGCGCCGCCGCGCCGAGTTCCGCCTCTACTACTGCACCCGCGCGCCCGGCAAGACCGCGTTCCGCGACGAACTCGACCTGCTGGCGGCGATGGGGCGGGTCATCTTCCATCATGACGGCGGCGACCCGGCCAAGGCATTCGACATCGCCGCCCTGCTGCGCGAGCCGCAACCCGGCACGCATCTGTATTATTGCGGCCCCGCCGGAATGATGGAGGCGGCCGCCGCGGCTTCGGCGCACTGGCCGGCGGGAAGCGTGCATTGCGAATATTTTACCGGCCCCGCCGCAGCGTCGCCCGCCCGTTTCGAGGACGACCGCCCGTTTCGCGTTCGCCTGGCGAACAGCGGCGCCGAGTTCGACGTCCCGCCGGGCGAGAGCATCATCGCCGTATTGCGCCGCCACGGCATCGAGACCCGCACCTCGTGCGAACTCGGCTATTGCGGCGCCTGCCTGACCCGCTACCTCGCCGGCGAACCCGAGCACCGCGACCCGATCCTCGGCGAGACGGCCCGCCGGACCCATTTATTGATCTGCTGCTCGCGCGCCCGCAGCCCGCTTCTGGTGCTCGACCTCTAAGCCGCATTGCCCGAGCCTGCCAGCATCGATTGCTTGTCGCGGGCGCCGCGCCGGTGCGCGATTTCGCGCCATGCCCGGGCGCTCACCAGCGCAAACAGCGCGATCGCGGCGAGGGGGAGGACCGGCACATGCCAGCGGTCGCCGAGGCGGCCGTCGAGCAGCACAAGATACAACCCGGCCATCACGGTCTTCTCCCAGGCCGTGCCCGCCAGGGAAGCGCGGTCGCGGATCAGCCACGCGGCGGCGACGACGCCGAGCATCAAATCGTACAGCAGGGCCAGCGGCGCCGCGACCAGCGCTGCCGATGCGAGGATTGCGGCCCGAATCGGCAACGGCAGGCGGCGCCGCCAGACGATGACGACGGCGCTTGCCGCGACGAGGCTCGCCACCGCCTGCAACCCGTAGGCGACGGGCACCCCGGCGCCTAAGAGGCGCGCCGCACCGAAGGTGTTGGCCATGCCGCCGAAGAGGATGCGCCCGGACGCGTACATCCCCTGCGAGGCGCCGGCGACCTGCAAAAAATCGCGCCAGGTGTCGGCGCCGAACAGCACCAGCGAGAGCAGCACCAGCCCCGCAGCCGAGGCGACCGCGGCGGCCAGGATGCGCCACTGGCCGCCGGCGGCGAGCGCCAGCGGCACCAGGACGCCGAATTGCGGCTTGTAGCACAGCATCCCGAACAGCAGCCCGGCAACCACCGGGCGGCGGTCGATGAAGAGGGTCGCCATGCCGAACAGCCCTGCGGTCAGAAACGCGTTCTGCCCGAGCCCGAAATTCCAGAATACGATCGGAAACGCGCACAGGGCCGCGAGTGCCGTGCCGCTGCGCTCGCCGAGAATGCGGCATGCGGCAAAAAGATAAAGACCGAGCGTCGCCCCCTCGAACAGGATGAACGCGAGCAGATAGGGCAGCCCGGCCAGGGCTGCGAACGGCAGGATGTAAACCGGCGGATAGTTGAAGAACTGGTAGCCGATGTCGGGGCCGGCGACGCGCTTCTCGGCGGCAAAATGCGCTGTGCGATCGTACGCCAGCGCCGGCGTCCCCGCGTCGGCCAGCTGCCCGGCGGCATAAAAGCTGACGAAATCGGTGGTCGGCAATTTCGGCATCCGCACGATCCAACCGTGCGTGCCGGCGACCGCAAAGGCAAATGCCGCGATCTGAAGGGCGAGCAGGATGCCGGCGCCGACGCCGACGCATCGGCGATCCAGCCAGGCGCCGTCGCGCAATCGCTCCCAGGCGTGGGCAAAGGCTGCGGCCATGTTTTTGGTCTCAGCGGGTTCCGAGGTCTCGCAGAATCATGCCGCAGGGTAACGACCCAGGGTAACGATAAGGTGAAGGCCGCTGCGGGTCAGGCGGCGATCGCAGCAACGACAGCGCGCAAGCTCGCTGCTTCGTCGAGCTGCAGGAGCAGACGCTGGACCTCTGCGACCTGCACCGGCGGCAGGGCGCGCCCGGCGCAATCGGCAAACTTGGCGCCGAGCGCCTCGGGCGTCAGCGGGTTGTCGGGGCCGCGGCCGAGGGCGACGCCGACCCGCTGCGCGATCACCCGCCCGTCGTCGAACGTGACGCGCACCTCGGCGCCCAGCGCCTCGCCGTCCTCCGGATGGGGCGCGGCGTGGATTCGCCGCATCAGCGCTCGCACCGCGGGGTCGCGGAACGCCTCGCCCTCGAAATGATCGAGGCGAATGATTCCCTCCAGCAATGCGCGCGCCAGGCAATATTGCACGCTGAACTTGGCGTCGAGCCCCGATTGCGGGTCGGGCCGGTCGGTATGCGCGAGGCGCCGCGGATGGGTCCACGAATCGATGCGCGCGACCTTGTCGGGCGCGATGTCGTGCCCGAGGGAGTTTTCCGCGCGCAGCAGGAGCATCGCGTCGATCGCCGGGTGGGTGCTGCCGCAGCACGGGTGCTGCTTGGCGGCAAGGCCGGGCCGCACGATGTCGTAGGGCTGCCCCCAATCCTTCAGGATCTTCCCGGCATCGAAAGTGCCGGCGCCGTTGAACACCTGCAGAAACCCTTGCTTGTGTTCGAGCGCGGCCGGGTTGGCGGTGAATCCCTCCTTCGCCAGCATCGCCGCCAAAAGCCCGCTGCGCGCCGTATGCCCGACATGCAGCGGCTTGGTCATCGTGCCGAAATTGGCCTTGATGCCGGCGGCGAGCGAGGCGGCGATGGCGAGCGCCTGCGCCGTCTGCACCCGATCCAGACCCATCAGGTGTGCGCAGGCCGCCGCCGCGCCGAACACGCCGAGCGTTGCAGTCGGGTGCCAGCCCTTCTCGTAATGGTGAAGGTGGACGCCGCGGCCGATCCGCGTCTCGGTCTCGAACCCGGCGACATAGGCGGCGATGAAATCGCGACCCCCAACTGGTCTTTCTGTGCAGTCGAGCACTTCGCCGAGCGCGAACAAGGCCGGCAGGATCGGCGCCGACGGATGGCCGCCCAGCGAATCGCTGACATCGTCGAAATCGAGCGCGTGCGCTGCAGTGCCGTTGATCAGCGCGGCATCGAGCGGCGCGGCACGGCGCTCGCTGCCGAAGATCAGACATTCACCGGCGCCACCGCCGAGCACCCGCCCGACGATCCGCGCGCACTCCTCATTGGCGCCGGCGAGGGTCACCCCGACCGTATCGAGCACCGCCATCTTCGCCGACCGCACCGCCTCCGGCGGCAGCCCGGCGTAACCGATGGCGCCGATCCGCTCGGCGATGCCTTCGATGATGGTCATTGGTTTCCTCCGGAGAACGCTTCAGCTCCCAGCCCCATCAGGCGATTCCGAGGCGAGCGAAGACGGGAACCTTCACCAGATCCAGGACGAATGCAAAGACGGCAGCCCCGGCAAGGGTGCCGGCCACGACCGCCATCGGCAGCGGCGTCATCGCGATTCCGCCGACGGCCAATGTCGCCGCGATCGCGATATCGGCGACGGACGACACGGCAAGCCAGAGGCTTGGACGAATGCCCCACAAATGCCGGCGTTGCCGAACGGCGTAGAGCGTCGCCTGGCTGCCGAACACCAGGACGGTAAACGCCAGGGTTCGCAGCGCCCCGGTTCCGAGATTCATGCCGAATTTGCCGACGGCCAGGACGCCGGCGCAGAAGATCAGCAGGCAAATACCCATGACGACGCCCGCAATCGTCAGCCTGCCGATACGCCAGGCATTCGGCGCCGCGGACGGCCGCACCTTGTCGGTCGTCAATGACATCGAGAGGAAATCGCCGGTGATCATCACGATGACCATCAGCAATGGGGTCAGGATCGCGCGCCCGGTCATGATCAGCCCGGCGATCAGGAAGAGGACCGTTACGATCTTCTTGATGATCGAGTTCAGCGTATAGGTCAGGATGCGCTGGAAGGTTATTCGCCCTTCCTTGACCGCGGCGACGATGCCGGCGAGCCCGGGCTCGGTCAGCACCATGCCGGCGGCCGATTTGGCAACGTCGGTTGCCGTCGAGACGGCGATGCCGATCTGCGCCTGGCGCAGCGCAGGCGCGTCGTTGGCGCCGTCGCCGCACATGCCGACAATGTGGCCGCCCTGCTGGAACGCCTTGACGAGCTTGTACTTGTCCTCCGGCAGGACGCCGGCGAAGACCGCGAACTGGTCGGGGTGGACGGTGTCGGGGATCGGACCGGGCGGACAGACGGCGCCGTCGAGGCCAACCGCGTGAGCCACGATCGCCGCGGTCGCTGGTGCGTCGCCCGTCACCATCACGGTGCGCACGCCCAGCCCGTGCAATTCGCTGACGAGCGCCGCCGAATCCGAGCGCGGCGGGTCGCTGAGCGCAATCAGCCCCGCCAGCTTCATCGCCGCCGGCGGCCCCGCCGCCACCGCCAGCACCCGGAAGCCTTTCCCCTCGAGCCCGTGCGCCGCTTCCGTCGCGGCCGGCAATGGTTGTGCGAGGGCGGCGACCACGGCAAAGGCGCCCTTCACGATACGCTGAGCCGCGCCGGATGAATCCGTTGCGGTCGCCTCGGACATCTTCTTCGCCGGATCGAAGGGCGCGAACTTGACCAGTTTCGGCGCGTCGGAGACGGCCTTCTTTGAGGCGGCCGAGCGAATCGCCGCATCGACCGGGTCCTGCCCGCCATCCGCGCTCGCCAGCGCGGCCAGCGCCAGAACATGCGCCTCGTCGAAGCCGGGCAGCGGATGCACGGTCGTCACCGTCAGCGCATTCTGGGTCAGCGTGCCGGTCTTGTCGGCGCACAGAACATCCGTCGTGCCCGCTTCGTCGACCGCGGAGAGGCGCGTCGGCAGGACGCCCCGCTTTGCCAAGGCCCGTGCACCCAGCGCCGCCGCCAAGGTGAACGTGGC
>DATLTH010000407.1:0-12407 GCA_035533695.1 Allostellaceae bacterium
CATCGCCGTGCTGGCCGCCTTGTTCGGTTTGCCGGACATGCCGGCGGCGCTGGCCGCCGAGTAGATCTGCCGGATGCGGGTTGCGTTTTATGCGCCGCTGAAGCCGCCCGATCACCCGGTGCCCTCGGGCGACCGCCGGATCGCGCGGCTGTTTCTCGACGCGTTGCGCCTGGCCGGGCACGAGCCGTTCGTCGCCTCGCGGCTGCGCTCGTATGAACCCGACGGCGGCGCGCTGCACCAAATTCAAATGCGCGATGCCTGCTATAACGCGCCGGACCGGCTCATCGCCGAGTGGCGCCTTCGGCCGGACGACCGGCCTGACCTGTGGTTTACCTACCACCTGTATTACAAAGCCCCCGACTGGTTCGGTCCGAAGATCACGGCCGCCCTCAACATCCCCTATGTGGTCGCCGAGGCGTCGGTCAGGCCGAGAAGGGCGGACCGACGTTGGGATCTCGGCCACCGCGCGGTCGAGGCGGCGTTGCGCCGCGCCGATATGGTGCTCGGGCTCAATCCGGCCGACCGCGAATGCGTGCTGCCGCTGCTTCGTGATCCGCAGCGCTGGGTTGCGCTGGCGCCGTTTCTCGACGCATCGCCTTATGGCATGCCCCGCACTGCGGACCCGTCGATGCCGCCTCGCCTGATCGCGGTGGCGATGATGCGGCCGGGCGACAAGCTCGCCTCGTATCGGCTGCTCGGCGCGGCGTTGGCGCAGCTGCTCGACCTGAAGTGGTCGCTCGACATCGTCGGCGACGGCCCGGCGCGAGCCGAGGTCGAGGACGCGCTGATGCCGCTCGGTTCACGCGTCGTTTACCGCGGGATGCTAGACGAGGCGGCGATCGCCGCGGTCTTGGCCGAGGCTGATCTGTTCGTCTGGCCGGCGATCAACGAGGCGTTCGGCATGGCGTTGCTTGAAGCGCAGGCGAGCGGATTGCCGGTCGTCGCCGGGGCGAGCGGTGGCGTCGCGGGCATCGTCGCCACGGGCGAGACCGGCCTGCTGACGCCGCCGGGTGACGTGCATTCCTTTGCGGCATCAGTGCGCCGCCTGATCTGCGACGGCGCGGCGCGCGCGGCGATGGGGCAGGCGGCCCGGGCCAAGGTGCGGGCCGAGCATGACCTGCCGTCGGCGGCAGCCCGCCTCGGGGCGGCGATCGAGCGGCTCGGCGGCGGGCGGGCCGCGTGACCGCCGCGGTCCTCTTTCATGTGCAGCACCTGCTCGGGATCGGGCATTTACAGCGCTCGCTGCGCATCGCCGACGCGCTGGTGCGGGAGGGGGCTGCGGTAACCCTGGTCAGCGGCGGCCCTCCGGTCGCGCTGGCGCACGATCCGGCGATCCGCCTTGTGCAGTTGCCCCCGGTGCGGGCAAGCGACGCACGGTTCGAGCTGATCGACAGCAGCGGCGAGGTGCTCGGCGAAGCGCTGCGCGACGAGCGGCGCAGGTTGCTGCTTGCCGCGTTCGCCGCGGCGCGCCCCGATGCCGTCGTCATCGAAGGCTACCCGTTCGCGCGCCGCGCGTTTCGCTTCGAGCTGGAGCCGCTGATCGCGGCGGCGCGCGCGGCGCAGCCCCGGCCGCGCCTGATCTGCTCGGTGCGCGACATCGTCGTGATGCGCGACGACCCGGCGCGCCACCGCGAGGTCGTCGAGCGCGTATGCCGCGATTTTGACAGGGTGCTGGTGCACGGCGATCCGAGCCTGGTCCCGTTCGACGCCAGCTTTCCGGCGGCACCGCAGATCGCCGACCGGCTCGTCTACACCGGTTATGTGGCGCCGCCGGACGATGTGCCGGTGGGCGACGATGAGGCCGGCGCCAACGAGGTCATCGTGTCGGCCGGCGGCGGTGCGGCCGGCTACGCGCTGTTGCAGGCGGCGCTCGCCGCCCGCCGATCGGGATGTCTGGCCGATCGGCGCTGGCGCCTCTTGACCGGAACCCGGTTGGCCGACGCCGAGTTCGCCGCGCTCGAAGCCGCAGCGCCGGCCGGGGTTGTCGTCGAGCGGTTCCGCCCGAACCTGCGCGGGCTGCTGCAACGCTGCAGTGTGTCGGTCAGCCAGGCCGGCTACAACACGGTGCTCGATGTGCTCGGCGCACAGGCAAATGCCGTGCTGGTGCCGTTTGCGGCGTTGCGCGAAACCGAGCAATTGCTGCGCGCCGAGCGGCTGGCCGCACTTGGCGCCGTCGAACTGGTGCGCGAGAGCGAGCTGACGCCGCAGAGCCTCGCCGCCGCGATCGAGCGCGCCGCTTCGCGCATGCCGGTTGCCGTGGCCATCGACACGAACGGGGCGACGCGGGCGGCCGGGCTCATCCTGGCGATGGCCAGGCCCGGCGGGGGTTTCGCACCGGCCGCCGGCGAGGGTATGATCGCGCAATGAGCAATCTGCCGTGCGTCGATACGGCGACGGAGGCCGGGTGGTCCGATCTGGTTGACGAACTCGATCGATGGGGTGCGGCCGGGCGGGTTGCCACGATGTGGTGGCGTGACGATGATGCGGTAACGGCGACGCCGCAGCTCGACAGCTTGCTGCATCTGGCTGGCGGCGTTCCGATCGCGCTGGCGGTGATCCCGGCGTTGGCGCTGCCGGACCTCGCAAATGCCTTGTCGGGCGCGCCACAGGTTGCGGTCTTGCAGCATGGCTGGCAGCATGTCAGCCATGCCGGACGCGGCAAGAAGAGCGAATATCCGGAAGGGAGGTCGGCCGCGGTGGTCGAGGCGGAGATCGGAGCCGGGCGGGCCCGTCTCAAAGCGTTGTTCGGATGCCGCGCGTTGCCGGTTTTTGTGCCGCCGTGGAACCGATTCGCCGCGGAATTTGTGCCGTTGCTGCGGCGGCGGGGGATCGCGGTGCTGTCCGCGATGGCCCGCGCGCCGGCTGCCGCGCTGCCGGCCGGCCTCGCCGCGATCGATGTTCATCTCGATGTCGTCGCCTGGCGGGGCGATCGCGGGTTCGTCGGGACGGGCGCCGCGCTGGCCGCACTGATCGGCCATTTGCGGGCAGGGCGCGTCGGCGAAACCCGCGCCACCGGGCCGGTCGGCATCCTGACGCATCATCGGGTCATGGACGGTGCAACCGCGACATTCCTCGGCCGGTTGGTTGAGTTGACCTGTGCCCACGCCGCCGTCCGCTGGGTCTCGGCCGCGGCATTCGTGCGATGATCGCGCTCGAGCAGTTGGATGACGCCGCGGCGACCACATGGCACGGCTACCCGGCCTCGGCGATGGTCGGGGACTATCTGCGCGCCGCCGCCGGGCTGGTGCCAGTCGGCGTGCTCGTCGCGACGGTGCCGGTCAGCGGCACGGCGGAGCTGGTGCTCGGCGGTCTTGCTGCGATTTTCGGCATCTTCGGGCTGCGGACGGTGATGCGGCACCGGACCAGCATCGAGATGACCGATACCGAGCTGCGCACGCATGGCGCGACGCGCCGCACCCTGCCGTGGGCCGAACTCGACCGCATGAAGCTCGCCTATTATTCGACGCGCCGCGACCGCAAGAGCGGCTGGATGCAGCTCGAGCTCGGCGCCGGCGGCGCTCGGGTAAGCCTCGACAGCCGGATCGCCGGATTCGATCAGCTGGTGCAGCGGGCCGCGATCATGGCGGCCGCGCGCGGCATCGAGCTGAGCGAGGCGACCGTCGCCAACCTGGAGGCGATCGGCGTCCGCTTGCCGGAGGCGGGGACGCCGCGATGAACGATCTGCTCCGGGTCGAGGATTTGGAGGTCCGGTTCGCGACGCCGGGCGGGTTCATCGAGGCGGTCAGAGGCGTGAGTTTCCGGTTGCGGCCGGCCTCCACGGTGGCGCTGGTCGGCGAATCCGGCTCGGGCAAATCGGTCGTCAGCCAAAGCATTCTGCGCATCCTGCCGCGCAACGGCGCGATCAGCCGCGGGTCGATCCTGTTCGCCGACCCGCGAGGCGACGGGACGCCCATTGATATCACCCGGTTGCCGGCCGACGGGCCGGTGATGCGGTCGATCCGGGGCGGCCAGATCTCGATCATCTTTCAGGAACCGATGAGCTCGCTGTCGCCGCTGCACACGATCGGCGACCAGGTCAGCGAAGCGTTGCGGCTGCACCGCACCGGGAATGCGGGCGAAGTCAGGGAGCTGACGCGCGACATGCTGCGTCTTGTCGGGTTTCCCGATCCCGCCCGCGCCTGGCGCAGCTATCCGTTCGAGCTGTCGGGCGGGCTGCGGCAGCGGGCGATGATCGCGATGTCGCTGGTCTGCCGGCCGGCATTGCTGATCGCCGACGAGCCGACCACCGCGCTCGATGTGACGATCCAGGCGCAGATCCTCAAGCTGATCATCGAATTGCAACACGAGCTTGGTATGGCGGTGCTGCTGATCACCCACGATCTTGGCGTGGTCGCCAATGTCGCCGAGGAGATCGTCGTCATGTATCGCGGTCAGATCATGGAAAGCGGCACGCTCGACGACATCTTCGAGCGGGCGCAACACCCCTACCTGCGGGCGCTGTTGAAGGCGGTGCCGCATTTCGACATGCAGCCGGGCGAGCGGCTGACGCCGATCCGCGAGATCCCGCCCGGCGATGCGCCGCATCTGATGGCGGCGGTGCCGGAATGGCCGGAAGACGCCACCGGGCCGCTGCTCGAATGCGTCGACCTGCGCAAAAGCTTCGGGTTGCGTCGCGGCGGCTTGTTCCGCAGCGGCTCGGGCGTTCAGGTCGTCGCGGTCGACGGGGTCAGCCTAGAGATTGCACGCGGCGAGTGTCTCGGCCTTGTCGGGGAAAGCGGTTGCGGCAAGACAACCTTGAGCAAGATGCTGCTGCGCGCGATGAACCCGGATTCGGGCACGGTGACCTTCAACGACCGCGGCGTTCAGACCGACGTTCTGGCGCTCGATGCCGATGCGCTGAAGGGCTTTCGCCGACGCGTCCAGTTCATCTTTCAGGACCCCTTCGGCTCGCTCAACCCGCGCATGAGCATTTATGACATCGTCGCCGAACCCTTGATCATCCACAGCATCGGCAATGCGCGCTCGCGCCGCGACATGGTGGCGGAGCTGATCACCCTGGTCGGGCTCGATGTGCGCGACCTGCGGCGCTACCCGCACAGTTTTTCCGGAGGCCAGCGCCAGCGCATCGGCATCGCACGGGCGTTGGCATTGCGACCGGAATTGGTCATTTGCGACGAGCCGGTCTCGGCGCTCGACGTGTCGATCCAGGCGCAGATTCTCAACTTGCTGATGGACCTGCAAAAGAAACTCGGTCTGACCTATCTGTTCATCTCGCACAATCTCGCGGTGGTGGATTATATCGCCGACCGGATCGCGGTGATGTGCGCCGGGCGCATTGTCGAGCTTGCTCCGCGCGGCGAACTGTTCCGCAATCCCGCCCATCCCTACACCGAGGCGTTGATTGCCGCGATACCGGTGGCCGACCCTGAGCATCGCCTGGACTTCCAGCACTTGATGGAGGGCCGCGCCTCCGACCCGGCCGCTTGGCCGGAGCCGTTTCGCCGCGTCCCGGGCGGCGCGACTCGGCTCTTCGAGGTAGGCCCCGGCCACTCGGTCGAAGCGAGCGAGATGCCGCGGTCGTCGCGCGTTCGCGAGGTCAGCCTCGCCGGGCCGGGTTGATGATGGCGCTCGGCATCAGCGCCGTCCTGGGGCGGCGCCGCGACCGGCGCAGGCTTGCCTGCGCGACGCTGCTGTTTTCGGCCATTGTCGCGATCCTGTTGACGACGCCGTGCCGGGCATGGGCGGCCTTGCAGGAGACGCCGTTTTTCGCAGCGGCGGTGGCAAGCGGCGCGTTGCCGCCGGTCGCCGAACGGGTGCCGCGCGACCCGGCTCTCGCGGAGCTGGAGACGATCGGCCGTCCCGGCGGCGACTTGCGCATGCTGATGGCGAGCCCCAAGGACACGCGGCTGATGACGGTTTACGGCTATGCCCGTCTTGTCGCGTACACGCCGGCCCTGGCGCTCGTCCCCGATATTCTCGCCGCCGTCGATGTCGAGGCCGGGCGGGTCTTCACGCTGCACCTGCGCGCCGGCCATAAATGGTCCGACGGTCAGCCGTTTACCGCGGAGGACTTCCGCTTCTGGTTCCAGGATGTCGCGGAAAACCCGCACCTGTCGCCTGCCGGCTTGCCGCTTGCGCTGCTGCCGAATGGCGAGAAGCCGCGCTTCGAGGTCATCGACCCGCAAACGGTGCGCTATAGCTGGTCGCAGCCCAACCCGCTGTTTCTGCCGGCATTGGCGGGGCCCGACCCGTTATTCATCTATTGTCCGGCTCATTATCTGAAACAATTTCATCAGAAGTATGCCGACAAAGCCGTTTTGGATGCCCTCGTCAAGAAAGCCGGCGTTCGTAATTGGGCTACGCTGTTTGATAAGCGCGGTGCCATGTACCGGGTCGATAATCCGGACTTGCCGACCCTCGAGCCCTGGGTGTTGAAAACCAAGCTTCCGGCCGACCGCATTATCTTCGAGCGGAATCCATATTATTACCGCATTGACGGCGCCGGGCATCAGTTGCCGTATATCGACCGGGTTATCTTCTCGATCGCCAACAGCCGGATCATCGCGGCCAAGACCGGCGCCGGCGAAAGCGATCTTCAAGCGCGCTATTTAAACTTCGACGATTATACCTTTCTGAAGGCCGGCGAGAAGGCCAACGGCTACAAGGTGCGGCTCTGGCGGACGGGTCCGGGCAGCGAGCTCGCGCTTTATCCGAACCTCAACGTCGACGACCCGGTGTGGCGCACGGTGGTGCGCGACGTTCGGTTTCGCCGGGCATTGTCGCTCGCCATCGATCGCCACGAGATCAACCAGGTGATCTTTTTCGGCCTGGCGATCGAGGGGCAGGACACGGTCTTGCCGCAAAGTCCGCTCTACCACCCGGCCTATCGCTCGGCGTGGGCGTCCTACAACCTGGGCGAAGCCAATCAACTGCTCGACCAGATGGGGTTGAAGCGCTCGGGGGACGGGCTGCGCCACCTGCCGGACGGGCGACCGCTCGACATTGTGGTCGAGGATTCCGGGGAGTCCTCGGAAAAATCGGATGTGCTCGAGTTGATTCGCGATTCGTGGCGGCAGATCGGCGTCAGACTGTTTTCGCGGCCGATGCAGCTGACGCTGTTCCGCCGGCGGGTCTTTGCCGGCGAGACGCTGATGTCGCTCGACAAGGGGATCGAGAACGGCCTCGCCACCCCCGAAATGTCGCCGTGGGAACTGGCCCCGACCACCCAGCAGCAGCTGGAATGGCCGAAATGGGGCCAATATGCCGAAACCAAGGGCAAGGCCGGCGAGCCGCCCGACTTGCCCGAGGCCGTCCGGCTCAAGGAACTCTACGGCTCCTGGCTGTCGGCGCCGTCATCCGACCAGCAGGCGCTGATCTGGCACCAGATGCTCGAAATCTGGGCCGACGAAGTCTATTCGATCGGTCTTGTCGCCGGCGTCCGGCAGCCGGTGGTGGTGAACGCGCAGCTGCGCAATGTCCCGAGGGAGGGAATGTACAATTGGGACCCCGGCGCCCAGTTTGGCCGCTACAAGCCGGACGGTTTCTGGTTCGATCGCAGTCCGGCGCCCGGAGCTTCGGCCGCGCTGACCGGTCAGTCGCCTTGATGCGCGGGGATAATTTGCCCTCGCCTGCCGACCCGCAAAACTCAATAATGCCGCGGCGTGGTGTCCGCCCGGCTTGGTCCGGCCGCGCCAGGGAGAGCAGGTAGGTATTTCGGATGCTCGGCTATCTCGTCCATCGGATTTTGATCATGATCCCGACGCTGATCGCCATCAGCATCGTGATTTTTATCATCATCCACCTGCCGCCGGGCGATTATTTCACCACCTATATCGCCGAATTGCAAAGTCAAGGTGAGCATGCCAACCTGGCAAAGATTGCCTTTCTTGAGAAACAATACGGATTCGACAGACCCCTGTGGGAGCAATATTTTTATTGGGCGTTCGGCCTCTTGCACGGCGACATGGGATATTCTTTCCTTTACGACCTTCCGGTCAACAAAGTCGTCGGAGATCGCTTGCTTTTCACCTTTATTGTTTCATTCACAACTGTTATATTTACTTATGTCGTCGCATTTCCGATCGGGGTCTATTCGGCGACGCACCAATACACTCTGGCGGATTACCTGCTAACCTTGCTGGGCTTTCTTGGGCTGGCGACGCCCAGTTTTTTGTTTGCGCTTGTGCTCGTTTATCTGGGTCATGTCTATTTCGGGATTTCCATCGGCGGTCTGATGGACCCGGTCTATGTCGACAAGCCATGGACTTTGGCCAAGGCATTGTCGGTGTTCGCCCATCTGTGGATCCCGGTCATCGTCATCGGCACCGCCGGGACGGCCAGCATGATCCGGCGGCTGCGCGCCAATTTGTTGGACGAGCTGCAAAAGCAATACGTCGTCACGGCCCGCGCCAAGGGCCTCCATCCGCTGAAGGTGCTGTTCAAGTACCCGTTGCGTCTGGCGCTCAACCCGTTCATCTCGGATATCGGCTCCTTGCTGCCGCAGGTCATTTCGGGGGCGGCGGTGGTTTCGGTGGTGATGTCATTGCCGACCACCGGGCCGATGCTGTTGGAGGCATTGCGCAGCCAGGATATGTTTCTCGCCGGATCGTTTTTGATGTTCATGGCATTCCTGACCGTCATCGGGGTGTTTCTGTCCGATCTGGCGCTGGCGGCGCTCGATCCGCGGATCCGCCTGCAGGCCGGGCGTCGGCTGTGAGCGAAGCCGGCTTGACCGCGGGTCCGGCGTCGCCGGAGCGGGCGCGCGGCGCCGACGCCGGCGGCATTCCGATGCCGCATTATGTTTCGCCGGCGCCCTTCGATCCCTACGCGACCGAAGTGATGACGGCGTCGCAGGAGCGCTTTTACCGCGCCCCGCCGCTGCAGCTGATGTGGTGGCGCCTGCGGCGGCACCGGGTGGCCGTCGCCTCGGGGGTGTTGCTGCTGGCGTTTTACGTGATCATCCTGTTCTGCGAGTTCCTCGCGCCCTACGCGCTCGACAGCCGTCACACCGACTTCATCTACGCGCCGCCCCAGCGGGTGCACATCCTGGCCGACGGCCACCTCACCTGGCCGTTCGTCTACGGCTACGACTATCGTCTCGACATGACCAATCTGCGCCGGGTCTACACGCCCAACCCGGCAAAGCGCGAGCCGATCGCCTTTCTTTGCCATGGCGACAAGTACGATTACTGGGGAATGATCCCCGGCGACCTGCATCTTTTCTGCCCGGCTCCGGGCGGCCAGCTGTTCTTGTTCGGCACCGACCGGCTGGGCCGCGATATGCTGTCGCGCATCATCTACGGTGCGCGGATCTCGCTGACGGTCGGCCTGATCGGCGTCATCATCAGCTTTACCCTCGGCATCGTGATCGGCGGCATCGCCGGGTATTATGGCGGCTGGACCGACATGCTGATCCAGCGCGGCATCGAGGTCATCCAGTCGTTCCCACATTTGCCGTTGTGGATGGCGTTGTCGGCGGTGTTGCCGGTGACCTGGAGTCCGATCCTGGTCTATTTCGGCATCACGATCATTCTCGCGCTGATCGAATGGACGCACCTCGCCCGCGCGGTGCGCTCAAAGCTCTTGTCGTTGCGCGAAGAGGATTTCTGCACCGCCGCGGTGCTGATGGGGGCGAGCCCGTCGCGGATCATCGCGCGGCATCTCCTGCCGAGCTTTATGAGCCACCTGATCGCGTCGGCCACCCTGGTCATTCCGAGCATGATCCTCGGCGAGACGGCGCTTTCGTTCCTCGGCCTCGGCCTGCGCCCGCCGATAACCAGCTGGGGGGTATTGCTCAACGAGGCGCAGAACATCAGCGTCGTCGCGCTTTATCCCTGGCTGATGCTGCCGGTGATCCCGGTGGTGCTGACCGTGCTCGGCTTCAATTTTCTCGGCGACGGCCTGCGCGACGCCGCCGACCCCTACCACTGAGGGGGCGGCAGGGAGCGGGGCGGCAGGGTCAGAGCTGCAATACCAGCCCTTCCCTGGCGACGACCGTGCCCGGCCGGGCGGCTTCGGCTTCGACGGCGATCCGATCCATGAAGGCGTCGTCATGGTCGGGGTCGTGGTGGTAGAGGACCAGCGTCTTGACCTGCGCCGCATTGGCAAGGCGCACGCCCTCCTGCCAGGTCGAGTGGCCCCAATGGCGGTGCGCCGGGTATTCGTCGTCGGTATAGGTGCAATCGTAAATCATCACGTCGACATGCTCGACAAGCTGCAGCACGCTGGTGTCGAGCCGGCCCGGATCGTGCTCGGTGTCGGTGATGTAGGCGACCGCCTTGCCGCCGTGTTCGAGGCGATACCCGGTCGCCCGGTTGGGATGGTTGAGCAGCCCGGTGCGCAACGTAATGCCGGGTTGCGGCTGCAACAGCTCGCCGGCGACGAAATCGTTGAATTCGAGCTTGGCGGCAAAAATATCCATCGGGATCGGGAATAATGGCGGCGCAATCATCTTGCCGAGCACCGCGGCAATGCCGGTATCGGGCTTCAAGTGCCCGGCCCACACGCGGATGCGGTTGCGGGCATCATAACAGGGGGCAAAGAACGGCAGCCCATGACAATGATCGAGATGGGTGTGGGTGTAGAACAGATCGAAATCGTGCGGATGGCCGCCCTTCATCAACTCGTTGCCGAGCAGGCGCAGGCCCGAGCCGCCGTCGAAGATGAACAGCTGGTCGGCGCAGCGTACCTCGACGCATGAGGTATTGCCGCCGTAACGCATGGTGTCGGGGCCGGGGCAGGCAATGCTGCCGCGGACACCCCAGAACCGCACCGTGAAATCCGGGTTGGCCAAGGACGGCCCCTCGCGTGCTCGTTGGCTCCTCAATAGATAAAATAACAGATTTGAACAATCGGGAAATTTTGGCGGCCGATCGGCACGGTGCGATTGATCGCGTTTGGGGCGCTTTCTCTAACCGGTCGTTAACCTTCTCGGCATTAATGAGTAGCTCGGCTCAGTCAATGGGAGAGCCCCGATGATGTCCGAGACCGAGTATGCCAGGGCGATGGCGGAGTTTCTGCGGCGGAAAAGCGTGACCCGCTGTCCGACTGCCTGCGTCGTGCCGACCCACGCCAACGTGGCCGAGGCCGACCGCGTCGCGCTACGCGATTACGACGCGGCGCGCGAAGCCGCGCGACACGCAAAACTGCAGAATCATCATTACAGCATGGCGCAGTAGCGGCGCCGCCATCGTGCGACGCAGCCGCGTCAGCGCCCTTCATAGCGCGGCTTGCGCCGCTCCTTGACGGCGCGCACGCCCTCCGCGGCGTCGGCGCTGCTGCGCACCGCAGCCAGTTCGCCCCCGAATCGCGCGGCGAGTTCGGCCGGGCCCTTCGGCAGGACGTGGTCGTTGACGAAGCGCTTCATCGTTGCCAGCGCGAGCGGGGCAAGGTCGACAATCTTGTCGGCGAGCGCGAGCGCTTCGTCGATTTCCGCTCCGTCGGCGACGATTCGGTTGGCCAGCCCCGCCTGGTAGGCCCGCTCGGCGCTGATCGGCTCGCCGAGCAGCATCATCTCCATCGCGATCTTGTGCGGGATGCGCGCCGCCAGCCCGGCGATCATGCCTCCGGTGATGCCGACTTTGCCCTCGGGATAAGAGAAGCGCGCATTCTCGGCGGCGACCAGCAGATCGCACATCATCGCGATGACCAGCCCGCCCCCGATGCACCAGCCGCTGACCGCGGCGATGATCGGCTTCTGCGTCGTGATCCCGACCGTCGGCACGCAGCGCCACAATTCGGGCAGGTCGGTCACGTCGGCGCCGGAAGAAAAGGCGCGGCCGCCGGCGCCGCAGAGGATCGCGACGCGCTGCTTCCCGCGGTCGAACGCGGCGAAGGCGTCCTGCAACTCGATCGCGACGGCCTTGTTGATCGCGTTCAGCTTTTCCGGCCGGTTGATGCCGATGATCGAAACCGGCCCCTGCTCCTCGACGGTGACGACGCTCATCGCGGGTTCCTCATGACGACAACTGGCACCCCGCTGCGGTGCGGGTCTATAGTCTGCACCGAAGCCGGCGGAGTACGCGATGGATCCGTTCACGGAGTTCGGCGTCGAATTCTACCGGGCCGATTATTTCGACCAGAAGGGCCATCGCTCGGCGGCGGCGCAGGCGGCCGCGGCAGCCGATTAGAACGGGAGGAAAATCATGTTCGATCTCGATCGCTTTATCGAAGATTGCCGTGACGCGGTGCGCGAGGATGCGACCCACAAGGCGGCGCGCGACGTGTTGGCGCGGGCCAATTCCGATCCCGCCGGCATCCTCAAATCAATCGGTGAGCCGACCCGCGCCGGGGTCACGCCGCTCTACAAGTCGGACACGCTGACGATCCTCAATGTCGTCTGGGGCCGCGGCATGACGATCATGCCGCACGACCACCGCATGTGGGCGGTGATCGGCGTCTATACCGGGCGCGAGGACAACATCTTCTGGCGCCGCCTGCCGGGCGAA
>DATLTH010000408.1:0-3936 GCA_035533695.1 Allostellaceae bacterium
AAGCAGATACGGCGTCGGCGCCTCGATCCTGCGCCGGGAGGATGACCGGCATTTGCGCGGGCGCGGCGAGTTCGTCGCCGACATCAGATTGCCCGGGACGCAGGAGGTTGTTTTTCTGCGCAGCCCGCACGCCCATGCCCGCATCCGCGGGGTCACCGTGCCGCTTAAGGCGCGCGGCCATGTCTTTACCGCTGCCGACCTGCCGCGGATGCAGCCGATCCGCGTGGTAACGCAGGCATCGGGCGCCAAGTCGCCGCCGTGGCCGCCGCTCGCCACCGACAAGGTGCGCTATGTCGGAGAGGCGATCGCCGCCTGCGTCGCGCCGACCCGCGCCGATGCCGAGGACCTCGCCGCCTGCGTCGCGGTCGATTACGAGGTGCTCGAAGCGGTTGTCGAAGCACCGGCGGCGTTGCGCGGCGGCGGCGCGCTGGTGCACGAGTACTGGGGCGACAATCTCTATCTCGATCGCTCGATCAACGCCGGCGACATCGAGGCGGCCGCGCGCGATGCCGACATCGTCGTCACCCGTGAATACCGCATGAACCGGCAGTCGGGCGCACCGATGGAGGGCCGCGCCGTGCTCGCCTGCCGCGACCACCGGCTCGACGAGACCGTCGTCTACGCCTCGACCCAGACCCCGCACACGTTGCGCGTCGCGATCGGCGAATGCCTCGGGATTGAACTGCACCGGCTGCGCATCGTCGCGCCCGATGTCGGCGGCGGCTTCGGGCCGAAGGCGCGGCTCTACCCGGAAGAGATCATCCTGGCGGCGCTCGCCCTCGAACTCGACCACCCGGTGCGCTGGATCGAGGACCGCAACGAGCATCTGTTGACCGCGGCGCATACCCGCGACCATCACTACAAGCTGACCGCCTACGCCGACCGCCGCGGCAAAATCCTCGGCATCGACACCGAGATCATCGTCGATGCCGGCGCCTATGGGCTGTGGCCGCAGGGGCCATATCAGGAAGCCAACATGGCGGCGCGCACGTTGCCGGGTCCGTACACGATCGCCAATTACCGCGCGCGTTTTCTGACTGCCGCGACCAACAAGGCGCCGCTCGGCCCCTATCGCGGCGTCGGGCGGCCCGGCGCCTGCTTCGCGATCGAGCGGACGATCGACGAGGTGGCGCGCGCGGTCGGCCGCGATCCCGTGGAGGTGCGCATCGAGAACATGATCATGCCCGGGGCGATGCCGTTCACCTCGGTCACCGACATGCGCTACGACACCGGCGACTACCCGGCAAGCGTGCGGCTGTGCACCGAACTGCTCGACCTGCCGCAGGTCCGCGCGCGCCAGCGTCGCGGCGAACCCGACGGCAGGCTGATCGGCGTCGGCTTCGCCAGCTTCACCGAGCAGACCGCGCACGGCGCCGCCGAATTCGCCTCGCGCGGCGCCTCGATCATCCCGGGCTTCGAGAGCTGCACCGCCCGCATTCTGCCTGACGGCAGCCTCGTGCTCGGGGTCGGCATCCAGTCGCACGGCCAGGGCCTCGAAACCGCGCTGTCGCAGGTCGCTTACGAGGAGCTCGGCATCGAGCCGGCGCATATCTCGGTGCGCCACGGCGACACCGAATCGACGGCCTTCGGCTTCGGCACATTTGCGTCGCGCAGCATGGTCATGTCGGGGGGCGCCGTGGCGCGCGCCAGCCGCGCCTTGCGCGCCAAGCTGGAGCGCATCGGCGCACATCTGCTGCAATGCGAGCCGGGTGAGGTGCATTGCGCCGACGGTATGGTGACCGGGCCGCAGCGGCGCTCGGTGACGATCGCCGAGATCGCCGCGGTCGCGCATCTGCGCATGCACGAGTTGCCGCCCGGGGTCGAGCCTTTGCTCGATGCGACCGCGACCTATGAGCCGGGCATCTCGACCGGGGTCTTCTCGTATGCGACGCACGGCGCGGTCGTCGCGGTCGATCCCGAGACCGGCATGGTCGAACTCGTGGATTTCGCGGTCGCCGAGGATTGCGGCACGATGGTCAACCCGATGCTGGTCGAGGGCCAGATCCGCGGCGGCGTCGTGCAGGGGATCGGCACCGCATTGCACGAGGAAATCCCTTACGACGCGCACGGACAGCCGCTCGCCGCGACATTGCTCGACTACCACATGCCCGGCGCCTTCGAGTTGCCGATGATCAAGATCGGCCACCTGCACAACCCGGCGAGTGCGACCGAATACGGCATGAAGGGGATGGGCGAGGGCGGCGCGGTCGCACCGCCGGCGGCGATCGCCAACGCGGTGCGCGACGCGCTGGCCTCGCTCGGCGTCACCGACGGCGCGGGGACGAACGAGACGCCGCTGACCGCGCGGCGCATCATGTCTGCGATCCGCAACGCGGGGCGCGGGTGAGAGCGGCGAAAGCCGCTGCTCAGAACGTCAGCGTCATCCGCAATCCGACCACCAGTGCGTCGCCGATCGGCTTTGTCGGCGCGGTCGGGCTGGGCAGGCCGCCGCCGGGGCTGATGACGTATTGCAGATCGGGCTGGACGAGCCACCAGCGCGCGGCCTGATACTGGTAGGTGATTTCGATCACCTGTTCGCTGTCGCGGATCGGCGACGCGACGCCGGTAAACAGCCTCGCGTCGCGATCAAAGCCGGCGGCACGCCCGCTGACATGCGCCCAGCCGTACCCGATGCCGAACGTATCGTCGTTGCGCCCGGGCAGCGGGGCTTTCAGGTTGATGCCGGCGTTGAGGCTCCAGTCGACGAGGTTGCGGTCGCCGGGCGCGCCCGTGACCCGGGCGATGACGGCGAGCGAGCGCGGACCGCCGGCCTCGCGCCAAACCGCCTGGTCGATGATGCCGTAGACGCTGAAATTGCCCTTGTGCAAACGCGCGACGCCGGTGCTCGCCGGATCGGCGAGCGAGAGGCCGGCCGCATCGAAGCGCTGGTCGGGAAACCGCCCGGTATCGATCCACCCCCCGAGCTTGTAGGTGCCGGGCAGATCGGCGCCGGCATCGGCAAAAAACGGCCGGGAAGCGGCATACTGGATTTCGCCGATCAACAGCGCGCCGGTGCCGAGATTGAAGCGGGTGCCCGAGGCTTCGCCGTCGCGCAGTTGCGAATCGTTCGAAAATCCCCCGCCCGGGGGATTGTCGTCGAACACGCCGGCGAGCAATGTCAGCGCGTCGGCGGGCTTTGTCCGCAGGCGAATGCCGAGCGAGGACAGCGGATAGACCGGTGCGCCGCCGTAAAGGTCATTCGACGGCAATGCCGGAAAGCCCATCATCGCATTGAGGAAGACGGCGCTGTCCGGGTTGACGAGAAAATCCTGGTCGACCGATTGCTGGCCGATTTTCAAATCGCCCCTTCCGTCCGGCAATTTCTGTTGCAACCACAATTCCCACAGACGGGTGGCGCGCTGCGCATCGATGTTGCTGATGGTCTGCAGGGCCGCAAGATTGTCGGTGTTGAGGTTGCGGCCGTGGATTTGCAATGCACTGGCGTAGAGCGTGCCGCCGGCCCAATGGAAGGCCTTGTCGGTGTCGAGGGTGAGGCTCAGTGTCGTCAGCCCGGCGTATTCGAAGCCGTGGTGGAGGCCGCCGGTCACATTTCCGAGCACCTCGCCGATTTCGCTGAGCCCGAGCGACACGCCTTGCGCCTCCAGCGCCGGGCGCACGCCGCCGATGTCGCCCAGCAGGTTCTGGCGCTCCCACAGTCCGGCAGGCGCGGGCGTTGCTCCGGTGAGGGCGTCGCCCGCCGGCCCGCTTTGAGCGATCGCCGGCATGGCCCATAGGATTATGGCCCACAGGGTTATGGCCCATAGGGATAGCGCGGCGGCGGCTCGCAGCCGCCCACGGCAGTGCCTCATCGCCGTCTCCCGTTCTCTCGCTGCAAACCGACCGATGGCTGGTCTCCGGCATTCACGATTTGAGTCGCGAACAGAAACGTAATGTTATATCATTTCGTTCGGCGATCAACCCGCCCCGGAGATGGTG
>DATLTH010000409.1:0-2353 GCA_035533695.1 Allostellaceae bacterium
GGCGCGACGCTGGTCGAATCCGGCGATCCGCTGTGGGCGCCCGACCACGACCTCGAACGCATGGAGCCGGATTTTCGCCGGGCGCTGGCGCGGCTGGTGCCGGTGTTCATGCCCGATTTGCTGTTCCGCCTCGGGCGCGACGGCACCCCGGTGTTCAAGGAGTTTGCCGCCGCGGTGCGGGCGACCGAGTTCCAGCCCGGCAAGGTCTTCGGCACCGGCGAGATGGCGCCGATCGATTACTGCGTCGCCCTCGCCGAGGGGCGGATTGCGCCGCCGCAAAATCTCGACATCGCCACGGTGCAAGACCAGGAGCTGGCGATGAGCTTCCGCTTTCACGTGCCGCAATACCTGTCGCGTCGCGCCGCGGATTGGGCGGCGCGCGGCCACGCCGAGACGCTCGCCGACTTCGCCGCGCTCAATGCGCGCTCGAAATTCTGGGGCGACGACGGGCGCGCCGCGTTCCAAAACTGGGAGGAGGTGACCGACCCGCGCAACCCGCTCGGCGGGCGGCAGGGGGTCGACGAGCGCATCATGCTGCGCGAGTTGCTGCGCCGGGTCGACATGATGGTGATGCTGGAAAACCGGCTCGACGCGCTGGTGCGGCTGCACACGCCGCTGCCGCCGGCCAGGATCGGCGGCGCCCACGACCCGCTCGGCGGGCCGAACAACCTGCGCCCCGAGTCACTCTATGGCCCCAATGCCGGGTTGACCGAAGTGCTGGTGCCGGCCGGATACGTCACCGAGGTGTGGGACCCGGTGTTCAAGCTGAGCGTCGACTGCACGGGCTATGTCTCGGCCCCGGCCACGGCGCCGACGATCATCCCGCCGCCGGGATTGCCGTTTTCGCTGGTGTTCCGCGCCGAACCCGGCCGCGAAGACGTGCTATTGACGATCGCGGCTTCGTACGAAGCCGCCTCCAATCGCCGCATCCCGCCACCGCGGTTCGGGGCGCTCGTGGAGTCGAAACGCTAGACAAGCCGTTGGGAGAAACTCACCTTATCGCGGTCAGCAGCGCGTGGGGGAACGATGTTACAGCGGGTGCGGGAACTGGACCCGGTCGCTCTCACTCAGGCGCTGCGGGAACACGGTCTGCGCCCCGGCGATGTCGGCTGGGTCATGATGGTGCATGCCGCAGGGGCCGGGTACCAGGTCGAGTTTGTTACCTTGGCCGGCGAGACCGTGTCGGTGGTGACCGTCCCGGCCGCCTCGGTGCGGCCGGTAAGGGCGAGGGAGGTCGCGCACGCGCCCGCCGTCGCGTAACAAGGGTTCCCGCGTTCCCGGGGACGCGAGTGAATAGGGGAGACGAACATGCCCAACACGACCTACACCCGCCCCACGCGCTCCGCCCCGCCGCCGGCCAACCCGCTCTTGGCGCCGCAGCCGCCGATCGCGCCGCTGACGCCGCCGGGGCATGTCGTCGATCTGATGACGCCGGCGGGGTCGGCGGTGTTCGGCGCGGTGTGGCGCGGGATCGAGGCCAAGCTGGTCGAATGTCCGGCGCTCAGCGATTCGATGCCCGAGTTCAAGACCACCTACGATGTCGAGCCGCATGCCGAATTGGTCGGCTTCGACGATTCGGCATGGCCGGTGATCGCGGCCAACGATCTCGGCGGCAGGCGCGGCGGCGGGATGATCTCGTTCTTCTGGTACCGCGCGACGCTGACGATCCCCAAGGAGGCACAGGGCTTTGCGACCGACGGCGCCAAGGCGGTGCTGCGGGTCAATATCGACGACTACGCCGAGATCTGGGTCGACGGCGAACTGCCGCGCGCCGCCGGGCGGCCGAGCCCGGCCTGCATCCAGGGCTTCAACATGCCCAACCGCCTCGTCCTCGGCGACCAGATCGTCCACTCCGGCGAAAAATACGAAATCGCGGTGTTCGCGATCAACGGGCCGATCTCCGCCGCGCCGGCCAATTTCCTGTGGTTCCGCGAAGCGAAAATCGAATTCTGGCGCTGACCGCTAGCGGTACTCGTCGCCGCAATCGCCGATCACGGCCATCAGGTCGCGCGCGCGGGCGAGGATCGGGTCGAGCGCGGCGCGGTCTTCGCCATCAAGCGCGAGGTCGAACACCCGCGCGGTGTCGGCGAGGTGCTCGCTGAGGCCAAGCCGCGCGCCGATGACGACCCCGGCGACCGCCGGCCGGTCGAGGATCGCGCGGGTGCCGATATTGGCGATGCTGGTGCCGTGCTTGTCGGCGATGCGCTTGAGCGCGGCGAGCAACTCCTGAAACAGCGTCCAGCCGCCCCACGTGTCGATCATCTGCTTGTATTTCTGTTGCGACATGGTGACGAGGTCGGCATGGCCGGGCTCGCGGCGGCCGAGCCACGCCTCAGACAGCAACCCGCCGAGC
>DATLTH010000410.1:0-4660 GCA_035533695.1 Allostellaceae bacterium
GAGTGTAAGGTTATGCCAACCGGCGGGGTGCGGCAATATGTTCTCCCACCGCGTGACGGCAACCGTCGCAAGACAATACGGCATGGCTCGGCGCGGCAGGATCGCGCCGATACCCCGCCGGCAAAGAAGGATGATTTGACCGTGTCCGATATCTCTGTCAGCCGGCCGACAGCCTCCCTTGCGATCGTCACGATCGCTCGCCCGGCCCGGCGCAATGCCTTGAACCTTGCGGCCTGGCGCGACCTCGCCGCCAATTTTCGCGCGCTTGCGACCGAGCGCGAGGTGCGGCTGGTGATCCTGACCGGCGGCGCCGGCCATTTTTGCGCCGGCGCCGACATCAGCGAGTTCGCGCAAGTGCGCGCCGACAGCGCCGGCGGCGCCGTCTACGAGCGCGAGGTTGCGGCCTGCTATGACGCGATTCGCGCCTTGCCGCAGCCGAGCATTGCCGCCATCGAGGGGTCCTGCGTCGGCGGCGGCGTTGCGATCGCGCTCAGCTGCGATTTTCGCGTCATGCATCGCGCCGCCCGCTTCGGCATCCCGGCGACCAAGCTCGGCACGATCTACACGATCGAGGAATGCCGGTTGCTGTTCTCGGTCGTCGGGCTCGCCAATGCGAAGCGCATCCTCTATGGCGGCGAATTGTTCGACGTCGTCGCGGCGCGCGACATGAAGTTTGCCGACGTGATCGCACGGGACGACCCGATCGAGACCGCGCTCGTCTTCGCCGGCCAGATGATGGCGAACGCGCCGCTGGCGATCGCCGGGACCAAGCTCATCCTGCAAGGGCTCGCCGCCGGCGACATCGAGCGCCGCCGGCGCGAGATCGAGGAGGCGATCGCCCAGGCGCTCGACAGCGAGGATTATCGCGAAGGCGCCCGCGCCTTTCTCGAAAAGCGCCTGCCGCACTTCACCGGCCGCTGAAGCGGCGCGGGGCGTATCCTATCGAGGCATACGAGTTCTGACGCGCCGCCGATTGTTCGCCACAGCCGATCCCCTTACAGTTTCTCCCCAAGGGTTGAGCACTCGGGGCGGCATTGTTGGAGCGAGTCGCCAGCCCCCGCCGCGATAGTCAGTTCGGAGGCAGCGTCAGCCCGCTCGGCGCGAGTTCCGCTGCGAGTTGCTGCCGCAATCGTTCAAGGCCGGCTTCGCTTTTCGATTCGGCTCGGGCGACGATGACCGCCTGGGTATTCGAGGCGCGCAGCAGCCACCAGCCATCGGCGGTACTCACCCGCACCCCATCGATATCGACCATGTCGGCGCCGCGCCGGCGCAAGCGGTCGCGCAGGTCCTCGACGATCGAGAATTTGCGTGCTTCCTCGCACGGCAGCCGCAATTCGGGCGTGTTGAAGACCGGCGGCAGCTGGTCGAGCATGTCGGCGAGGCTCTCCGCGGCGCGGCCCAGCACCCCCAGCAGCCGCACCGCGACGTAGATCGCGTCGTCGAACCCGTAATAGCGCTCGGCAAAGAAGATATGGCCGCTCATTTCGCCGGCGAGCGGCGCGCCCGTTTCCGCCAGTTTCGATTTGATGATCGAATGGCCGGTCGGCGCCATCACCGGGTTGCCGCCGGCCCGCGCGATCTCGTCGAACAATACCTGGCTCGCCTTGACATCGGCGAGGATCGACGCGCCCGGATGGCGGCTCAGCACGTCGCGGGCCAGCACGATCAGCAACTGGTCGCCCCACAGGATGCGGCCTTTCGCGTCGACGACGCCGATGCGGTCGCCGTCGCCGTCAAAAGCGATCCCGAGATCGCACCGCTTGTCGGCGACCGCCTGCTGCAACTGCACAAGGTTTTCGGGCACGGTCGGGTCGGGGTGGTGCGCCGGGAAGCTGCCGTCGATCGTCTGGTTGAGCAGGATGTGATGGCCCGGCAGATCTGCGACGAGGCGGGCGACGACCTCGCCGGTGGCGCCGTTGCCGCAATCCCACGCGACCGAAAGCCCGCGCCTGCCGTCGTAGTCGCGCGCCAGGCGCTCGACGTAATCGTCGAAAACGCTGTGCCGTTCGACCCGGCCGCGCGCCGTTTCGGGCGGGCCGAGGGCGAGGGCTTTCGGCCCCAGCTCCTGGATCGCCGCGCCAAAGAACGGCTTGCCGCCGAGCACGATCTTGAACCCGTTATGGTCGGGCGGGTTGTGCGAGCCGGTGACCATGATCCCGCCATCGACCTTGAGAGTGGCCGCCGCGTAATACAGCATCGGGGTCGGGCCGCGGCCGATGCGCACGACATCGGCGCCGCCCGCGGCGAGCCCGTCGACCAGCGCCGCTTCGAGTTCGGGCGAGGTCAGCATTCCGTCGTAGCCGACCGCGGCGCGGCGGCCGCCTGCCTCGGCCAGCCTTTGCGCGAAGAGCCGCCCCAGCGCATGGGCGTCGGCCGCAAACAGCGTGGTGCCGACGATGCCGCGGATGTCGTATTCGCGCAGGATCGTCGGATCGAAACGATGCGGCATGGCGGCACCGGTCAGAGGTAGGTGGCGAGGATGCGGCGCAACGCGGCGCCGAGTTCGGGGTGGCGCAGCCCGAGCGCGACATTGGCTTCGAGGTAGCCGAGCTTGTCGCCGCAATCGAAACGCCGCGCCGTGGTCCGCATCCCGTGGAACTTCTGGCCGTCGGCGATCAGCCGGTCGAGCCCGTCGGTCAGCTGGATTTCGTTGCCGGCGCCGGGCGTCAGGCTCTCGAGGTGGGCGAAGATTTCCGGCTGAATGATGTAGCGGCCGATGATCGTCAGGGTCGACGGCGCCGCTGCGGGTTCGGGCTTTTCGACGACGCCTTTGGCGCGCACCAGGGTCCCGTCGTCGGCGACGACGTCGAGCACGCCGTAGCGCCTTGTCTGGTCGCGCGGCACTTCAACGACGGCCACCAGATTGCCGCCGGTCGCCTGGTAGGCGTCGATCATCTGCTTGAGGCAGGGCGGCTGGCCGATCATCAGATCGTCGACCAGCAGAACAGCAAAAGGCTCGTCCCCGACCAGATGCCGCGCGCACCAGACCGCATGGCCGAGCCCCAAGGGCCGCTGCTGGCGGGTGAAGGCGAATTCGCCGGCCGCGGGCAGCCAGGCGCCGAGCTCGTCGAGCAATTCGGTGCGGCCGCGCTCGCGCAATGTCGCATCGAGCTCGAAGGCAAGGTCGAAATGGTCCTCGATCGCGTCCTTGGCGCGCCCGGTCACAAAATAGAACTGCTCGATGCCGGCGTCCCTCGCCTCCTCGATCGCGTACTGAATGAGCGGCTTGTCAACAACCGTCAGCATCTCCTTCGGCATCGCCTTGGTCGCCGGGAGGATGCGGGTGCCGAGCCCGGCTACCGGAAAGACCGCCTTGCGCACGGGTCGCTGCATGTTGTCCTCGAATGGGCCCTTGACCGACTTAGATTATCGGCGGATGCCGGCTGTCGGTTCCGGCCGATTGCTCCCATGCGCGCGCGATCTGGAACAGCGCCGCCTCGGCGAAATAGCGCCCGACGAACTGCACCGACAATGGCAGGCCGCCGGTCGAGAGGCCGGCCATCATCGCCAACGCCGGGTGGCCGGTGACGTTGAACGGGGTGCGCGCCTGCCGCGGATAGGTGCGCTCGGTCTCGGCCGCGTCCTCGATCCGGCTCGGCGGGTCCATCGCGCTGGCGCACAGCAATACGTCAACCTCGCGCAGCGCCTCGTCGACCGCGGCAATCATCTCGAGCCGGCGGCGGGCGGCATGCACATAGTCGCCGGCAGCGATGAACGCCCCCGGCAACAGGCGGCGCCGGGCCAGCTTGCCATAGTCGCCGGGCCGCTCGCGCAGCCACGGGCCGTGGATGGCCCAGGCTTCGCTCTGCAGGATCACCCGGTTGACGGCGCCGAACTCGCCGAGCGTCGGCAGGGAGACATCGCGAAGCTCGGCGCCCATCCCCTGCAACGTGCGGGCGACCTGCTCAAGCCCCGCCGTTACCTCGGGGTCGGCCGGCAGGTCAGTCTCGTGGAAATGCCTGATAAACCCGACGCGCAAGCCCCGCAAATCGTGTCCGAGCCGGCTCGCGTAATGTCCGGCCGGAGCGGCGGCGCTGCCCGGATCGAGCGGATCGTGGCCGGCGATCACCTCCAGCATCAGCGCGTTGTCGGTGACCGTACGGGTCAGCGGCCCGACATGGTCGAGCGAGAACGACAGCGGGAAAACGCCGCGCCGCGACACCAGGCCGTAGGTCGGCTTCAGCCCGACGATGCCGCAGGCGCTGGCCGGGTTGCGCACGCTGCCCCCGGTGTCGCTGCCCAACGCCACCGGGAAGAGGCCGGCCGCCACGCCCGCGCCCGAGCCGGAGGACGAGCCGCCGGGGTGATGGTCGGCGTTCCACGGGTTGCGCGCCGGCGGCCAAGGCAGATCGAAGCTCGGGCCGCCGATCGCGAATTCGTGGGTCGAGAGCTTGCCCATGACGATCGCGCCGGCGCCGCGCAGCCGCGCCACGCACACCGCGTCGCTCGCCGCGAGATTGTCGATCAGGATCTTGGAATGGCAGGTCGTCGGCAGACCGGCGACGTCGATGATGTCCTTGATGCCGACCGGGACGCCGTGCAACGGCCCGCGCCGCCTTCCCGCCATGATCTCGGCTTCGGCCGCCCGCGCCGCCGCCATTGCGGCGTCGGCGTCGAGCCGGATGAACACATGGAGCTTCGGATCGAGCCGGCCGATGCG
>DATLTH010000411.1:0-2773 GCA_035533695.1 Allostellaceae bacterium
CCGCCGGCGTCGAGAATGCGCACATCGTAGCCCGGCACCGGCTTGCCGGTGGTGCCGTAGCGGATGTCGTCGGGCCGGTTCGACAGGAAGATGTGCAGCATCTCGGTCGAGCCGATGCCGTCGAGGATGTCGGTGCCGACCCTCTCATGCCAGCGCACGCCGATATGCTCGGGCAAGGGCTCGCCGGCCGAAATGCAGCGCCGCAGCCGGTCGGAGCCGGCACCCTTCCCGAGTTCCGGATGGGCGAGCAATCCGGCATAAAGCGTCGGCACGCCGCCGAAAATCGTCGGCCGGTAGTGCCGAATCGTCGCCAATACGGCGTCCGGGGTCGGGCGGTCCGGGTACAGCACGGTCGCGGCGCCGGCCGTCATCGGAAACGTCATCGAGTTGCCGAGCCCGTAGGCGAAAGACAATTTCGCCGCCGAAAACATCACATCGTCGGGCGTGATGCCGAGCACCTGGCTGCCATAGGTGTCGGCGGTGGCTTTCAGGCTGGCATGGACGTGGCGCACGCCCTTCGGGTTGCCGGTCGAGCCGGACGAATAGAGCCAGAACGCGACCTCGTCGGGTGAGCACTCGGCGGGGGGCTCGTTCGACCGGCGGAGAAAGCCATCGAAATCGCCGCCCTTGCCGTCGGGCGCGCTGACGACGATGCGCCCGACCCGGCGCGCCGATGCCCGCAGCGGCGGCAAGAGCGGCACCGAGATGAACAATGCCGCCGCGCGGCTGTCGTCGAGGATGTAGCCGGCGATATCGGGGGGCAAAAGGGTGTTGATCGGCACCGGGATCACCCCGGCGCGGATCGCCCCCCAGAACGCGATCGGGAAATCGACCGTGTCGAGCATCACCAGCGCGATCCGCCGCTCGCGCTCGATCCCGGCAGCGCGCAGCCCGGCGGCAAACCGCGCCGACGCGTCGGCCAGCGCACCATAGGTCAGGTTGCGCCACGGATCGACAAAGGCGAGCCGCCCTCCCCGCCCCTCGCGCACATGCCGCTCGACGAAATAATCGTAGGCGTTGCCGCTCGTGTCCGTCATGGGAACCTCCCCTGCGTGGGTTCCGCTTACGCGAGCCGTCGCTCCCGGACTTCAATGCCGATCGTATAACCGAGCGCTGACAGCGCCTCCTCCAGTCTCGCGAGCCGAGTTCTCGCACGCGGGCTAAGCAGCCGCCCGGCTTCGCGATCGTCGATCCCGAGCCGCTGTCCCAGTTCCTCAACGGTGATTCCGGCCGCGCGCAAGGCGCTGTATAGCGCAACCTTCAAGGCGATCGTCGGCTCAGGCGAAACCAAATACATGTCAGGCCCGGCCGGACTTGGGGTCGGGATTTCCTCACAATCGACAATCCGGCTCGCCAGCGCCTCGGAGAGACAGTCGGATGCTTCCGTGAGCGCTTCCAAACGATCCGCACCGTCGGTCAGCGCTTCCGGCAGATCGGGAAAATGAACAACCAGCCGGCCGTCTTCATCAGGTTCGAGCCGCGCCGGATAGGTGTAAATCATTGGCATCGAGATATCTTACCTCTCAAGATCACTTCGGGTTAAGCCGAGATCGCTTAGCATCGCACGAAGCAAGCCGACACCGATCTCCTTCCTTGGATCCTTTAACGTCGTCTTCCGACCACCGTAGAACAATGTGGCGTGGCTGCCTTTGCCTTGGCGCTGGTCAACCCTCAATTCGATCCCGTTGCTCTGGCGAGTCGCGCCAGCCGGCGCAACAGCTCGTTTCCGTTCACCGGCTCAGTATATGCGGATTCCGCCCGTCTGGCATCGCGGGCCGCGGGAGCTTATCTTAGCGTCATGCCAGTGCCGTTGCTCGTCGCCGAACGCCCGCAGGGCGATATCGAGAGACCGTTCAAGCTCCATTCGGAGTTTCAGCCGGCGGGCGACCAGCCGCAGGCGATCGACGAATTGTGCGCGGGGCTGGGGCGGGGCGAGCGCGACCAGGTATTGCTCGGGGTCACCGGCAGTGGAAAAACCTTCACGATGGCGCATGTCATCGCCCGCACCGGAAGGCCGGCGATCATCCTGGCCCCCAACAAGACCCTGGCGGCGCAGCTCTACGGCGAGATGCGGGGCTTTTTCCCGGAGAACGCGGTCGAATATTTCGTCTCGTATTACGATTACTATCAGCCGGAAGCCTACGTTCCGCGCACCGACACCTATGTCGAGAAGGAATCGTCGCTGAACGAGCAGATCGACCGGATGCGCCACTCCGCGACAAGGGCGATCCTCGAACGCCGCGATGTCATCGTCGTCGCCAGCGTCTCGTGCATCTACGGCATCGGCTCGGTCGAAACCTATTCGCAGATGACCGAACAGCTGGAGGTCGGCGGCCGGATCAACCGCACCAAGCTATTGGCGAAATTCGTCGAACTGCAATACCGGCGCAACGACCACAATTTCTTCCGCGGCAGTTTCCGGGTGCGCGGCGATTCGATCGAAATCTTCCCGGCGCATTACGAGGACCGCGCCTGGCGCCTGTCATTGTTCGGCGATGAGATCGAGGCGATCCACGAGATCGACCCGCTGACCGGCGAGAAGACCGCCGCGCTGCAATCGATCAAGGTCTACGCCAACAGCCATTACGTGACGCCGCGCCCGACGCTGTTGCAGGCGATCGAGCAGATCAAGCGCGACCTCAAGGTTCGCCTCGAGGAACTGCACCGCGGCGGCCGCCTGTTGGAGGCGCAGCGCCTCGAACAGCGTACCACCTACGATGTCGAGATGATCGAGGCGACCGGCGCGTGCGCCGGCATCGAGAACTATTCGCGC
>DATLTH010000412.1:0-3233 GCA_035533695.1 Allostellaceae bacterium
AGATGTATCTCGGCCCGGCCAAGCTCGGGCCGGCGCCGCATATCGCCTGGCCGTAAGGGCTACGGCCCGCTTTCGGGCGGCGGCTGCGGCGCCTCTTCGCGCTCGTCCATGCCGTAGTCGCGCACCACCGCCGCGACCCGCAGGCGGTAGGTGCGGAAAATGCCGCCGCGCCCGGCGCGCTGCGCCTCGCGGTGCTCTTCGTGCCGCCGCCAGCGCGCCACCGCCGCCTCGTCGCGCCAGAACGACAATGACAGGACCTTGCCCGGATTTGTCAGGCTTTCGAAGCGCTCGATCGAGATGAAGCCGTCGATCCGATCGAGTTCGGGGCGTAGCCGCGCGGCAATGTCGAGATAGTCCTGGCGTCTGCCAATTTCGGGTTCGACCTCGAAGATCACCGCGTGCATCGATTTCTCCCGTGTTCGTATTCGGCCCCGTCTCGTCACCCCCGCGAAAGCGGGGGTCCAGGGCAACCAGCTTGGCTCGGGCCCCCTGGATTCCCGCTTGCGCGGGAATGACGGGAAAAGGCGTGTTACGCCTGCTTGGCTTCGATGATCGAGCGGCGGATCGCGCGGGTCCGGGTGAACCACTCGTGCAGGGTATCGCCGTCGCCGCGCCGGATTGCCCGCTGCAACGCGGTCAGGTCTTCGCTGAACCGCTGCAGCAATTCCAGCATCGCCTCGCGGTTGGCCAGGAAGATGTCGCGCCACATCACCGGGTCTGACGCCGCAATCCGGGTGAAGTCGCGAAACCCGCCGGCCGAATAGGCGACGACCTCGGATTGCAGATCGCTGCCGAGTTCGGTCGCGGTGCCGACGATCGTATAGGCGATCAGGTGCGGCAAATGCGAGGTCACCGCCAGCACCTTGTCGTGGTGTTCGGCCACCATCGTCACGACCCGCATGCCCGCCAGCTGCCATAGCGCGGTGATCTTGGCGACGGCCTCGGGCGCGGTCTCGGGTGTGGGCGTCAGGATGCACCAGCGGTCGCGGAACAATTCGGCAAACCCGGACTCGGGCCCCGAATGCTCGGTGCCGGCGACCGGATGGCCCGGCACGAAGTGAACGCGGCTCGGCAACAGCGGCTGCAAAGCCTGGATCGCGGCGCCCTTGACCGAACCGACATCGGTGACGATCGCGCCGTCGGCCAATGCCGGGGCGATGCGCGCGCCGATCTCGGCGTAAGCCGACAGCGGCGTCGCTACGACCACGAGATCGGCGCCGGCCACCGCGGCGGCCGGGTTGTCGGTCGCCTCGTCGGCGATGCCGAGCCGGCGCACGGCATCCAGAGTTTCGGCGCGGCGGGCGCAGGCGACGATCGCGGTGCCTGGGCTGTCGCGCCGCAAGACCCGCGCCAGCGACGAGCCGATCAGCCCGATCCCGATCAGCGCGACCCGATCGAACAGCTTGACCGTCATGCGATGCCCATGAACTCGGCCAGTGCCGCCGCGACGATCTCCATCTCCTCGCCGGTGCCGATCGTGATCCGCAGGTGTTGCGGCAGCCCATAGGCAGCCATTTTGCGGGTCAGGATGCCGCGCGATTGCAGAAACTCGAACGCCGCATCGGCATTATGGCGCGGATCGTCGGGAAAGCGGGGCAAGACGAAATTGCCGACGCTGGGAGTCAGTTTCAGGCCGAGGGCGGAGAGGCGCTCGGAGAGCCGGGGCAGCCAGCGGTCGTTATGGGCGCGCGCCCGCGCCACCGCCGCGACATCCTCGATCGCCGCCACCCCGGCCGCCAAGGCCGGCGCGCTGACGTTGAACGGGCCGCGGATGCGGTTCAGCACATCGGCGATCGCCGGCGGGCAATAGGCCCAGCCGAGGCGCAGCCCGGCCAACGCGTAAATCTTTGAGAAGGTGCGCAGCATCACGACGTTGTCGGCCCGGTTGACCAGGGCGATCCCGGGCTCGTAGTCGTTGCGGTTGACGAATTCGGCATAGGCCGCATCGATCGCCAGCACAACGTGGCGCGGCAACCCGGCGTGCAGCCGCGCCATCTCCTCGGCCGGCAGATAGGTGCCGGTCGGGTTGTTCGGGTTGGCGACGAAGACGATGCGGGTGCGCTCGGTGACCCGCGCCAGAAACCCGTCGACATCGGCGGTCAGCTCGCGCTCGGGGACCGCAATCGGGGTGGCGCCGACCGCCTGGGCGCCGATCGGGTACATCAGAAAGCCGTGCCGGCTGTAGAGCACCTCGCTGTCCGCTCCGGCGTAGGCGCGCAGCAGCATCCCGATCAATTCGTCGGAGCCGGCGCCGCACACGATGCGCGCCGGATCAAGCCCGTGATGACGGCCGATTGCCTCGCGCAATTCCGCCGCGCCGCCGTCGGGATAGCGGTGGATCTCGTCGGCGAGCGCGCGATAGGCGGCGAGCGCCTTGGCGCTCGGCCCAAGGGCGCTCTCGTTCGACGCCAGGCGGATCGGCCGCGCGGTTCCGGCAGCCTTCGATTCGCCGCCCACATAGGGGGCGATATCGAGGATGCCCGGTCCGGGAACCGGGGCGGAGGGCGTGGTCATCGACCTAACCTCTTGCTGTGCCGGCGATGGCGGCGTCGGCCGCCGGGGCAACCCCGGCGGGCTCCTGCGGCGGCGCCAGTTCGGCCGCGCTGAGCGGCACGGCATAGCCGCCAAATCGCAATAACCGGTAGAGGGCCGAGCCGAGCTCGGCGCGGAAGGCTTCGAGGCGCAAATCGGATTCCGGCACAAAGCCGTCGATCTCGATCAAGGTATTCGTGCTTTCGGGGTGCTCGCACGATGCCAGGAACGTGCAGGGAAGGCCGAGCCCGGCCAGCACCGAGAACATCCGGCCGCGGCTGATATCCCGCGTGTTCTCGGCGACAAAGAGCGAGCGGTCCCGGGCGGTCTGATGTTGGATGCCGCGACCGATCGCGAGCGCGTCGTTGCCGTCGGAGCGGGCATTGCCGCGCGCGCCGAACGGCAGGCGGGCGATGACATGGGGCGAATTGTGGTCGGTCGATGCGAGGTGACGCCACCACGGGTCCGGTTCGGATTCCTGCGGCATCGGCAGGACGCCGATCGCGGCCTGGCTCTCGGTCACCGCGCGGATCACCTGCCAGGTTGATCCAAGAGCCTGCATCGGCGTGGAGCTGCCGTAATGGTCGCGCGCGATATCCCAGCAGCCCGGCATGTCGGGCGGCGCGTAGACCGCGATCGTGAAGGCGGCCTGCAGCCGCACCGTGGCGGCCAACAGCTCGCGCCACATCCGCACCAGCGTT
>DATLTH010000413.1:0-5042 GCA_035533695.1 Allostellaceae bacterium
TCGCGTAGTCGAGCCGCACCTCGGTCTCGACGCCCAGCGCGCGGGTCAGGACGCGCGCATGACCCGGGCCGCTTTCGCGCACATGGTCGGCGGTCAGGCAGGTCAGGCGGCCGCCGCTCATCCGATAGGCGCGGGTATCGCCGACATGCAGCAGGTGAACCACGCGCCCGCGCAGCACCAGCGCCGTAAAGGTGCATCCCATCCCGGTCAGCTCGGGGTCGTGCCGTCCCTGCGAATGAATCCAACCATTGAGCGCATTGACGATCGTGGCCGAGGCGCGCCGCACCTCCATCGTCTCGGGCAGATCGCAAAACCCGTCGAGGAAGCCGCGCACCGCGGTCTCGGCGGCGACGCGGCCGCCCTTGGCGCCGCCGATGCCGTCGGCGATCGCCGCCACGACGTCGCGGCGCGGCTCGGGCAGCTCCGGCCCGAACACCGCGCCGACGAAATCCTCGTTGCGCGGGCGCTGCCCGGTCTCCGAGACGAAGCCGACGGTGGCCTTGGCGCTGGCGACGCGCTCAGCCATCGCCGCCGCGGGTCCGGGCGCGCAGCGTCACCGTATCAGCCGGGAGTCTCGAGGCGGCAACGATCGTAGATGAAATAGCCGCCGGTGCTCGACGGGGCGACGAACGTCAAGCTGCCGGATTTGCGATCCAGCGTGTAATTGCCGCCATCCTTGGCGTCGTGCCAGGTGATCGTCGCGTCGCCGATGCTGGCGGCGTTGGCGTCCACCGTGCTGTGCGCATAATCGATCTTGAGCTGCCAGCTCGCGCCGCTGGCCGGATTGGTGCAGGTGATCGTGGTCGCAGCGGGCGCCGCCGCAACGCCGACGGCGGCGAGCGCCGCGCCGGCCGCCGCGCCGGCGATCGCTGCCGCAAACCGTGCGGACGGGAAATTCAGTGTCGTCATCAAGGTCCCCCGCGAAATCCATAACCAATTCTGCGGCGCTTGCAAAGAACGGCGCAGCCGCGTCGCCGGCCGAACCACCTGCTTTTGGTCCAGCCGACGCCGATGCTGCCCGGTTCTTGCCCACATCGCCGCTTTTATAATCAGCTTTGCGCGCAGGACGGCATCCGCCGTCCCCGCGCCGGGGCTTCGACCGCCGCCCGGCGGCGCTTCGGCGCTGGCATCGTTCTTGCGTAAATTCCTGCACGTCATCCTGGAGTCGCGCGCGTCCGTGTGCGTCTCGGCGTAGGGTCGGGCGCGGCCTTGGGATGCGTCATCGCCCGACAAAATAAATGGGGGAAGATTTATGGCACTCGTACCATCACCACAATGGCTCGATACCGGCGACAACGCTTGGCAGTTGGCGGCCGGGACGTTGGTCTCCTTGATGAGCGTTCCGGGGCTCGTGGTTCTCTATGGCGGCGTCGTCAAGAAGAAATGGGCGATCAACTCGGCTTTCATGTCGATCTACGCCTTTGCCTCGGTCATGATCGTCTGGGTCCTGTTCGACTACAACATGGCCTTTGGGCCACAATGGTTTCCGTTCCTCGGCAAGCCTGGCCTAGCGCTGTCGGCCGCGTTCCTCACCGGACAGGCGACGATTCCCGCGGCGGCCGCGGGCATGCCGCCGATCGCGTTCCCGATGGCGACCCTCATGTGGTTCCAGTTCGTGTTCGCCTCGATCACGGTGATCATCCTCGCCGGCTCGGTCTTGGGCCGGATGAGTTTCAAGGCCTGGGTGCTGTTCTGCCCGCTGTGGATGACCTTCGTCTATACCGTGGGGGCGTTCAGCCTGTGGGGCGGCGGCTGGCTCGCGAGCATGGGCGTCGCGGATTTCTCGGGCGGTTACGTCATCCATCTCGCCGCCGCGACCTCGGGCTTCGTCGCCGCGGCGATGATCGGCCCGCGCTTGCAAGCGGATCGCGATAATTTCCCGCCGAACAGCCTGCTGGTCACCCTGGTCGGCGCCGGCATCCTGTGGCTCGGCTGGAACGGATTCAACGGCGGCGATCCCTACTTCGCCAATGTCGATGCGGGCGCGGCGGTGATGAACACGCAGCTCGCGGCCTGCACGGCCCTGCTGGTGTGGACGATGATGGACAAGATGGCCTATGGCAAGCCGTCGGTCATCGGCGCCGTCAACGGCATGATCGCGGGCCTGGTCGGGATCACGCCGGCCGCCGGCTATGTCGATGGCTACGGCGCTTTGATCATCGGCATCTGCGCCGGGATCATTCCGTGGCTGTCGATGAACAAGCTCCAGAAGACCAAGCTGATGCTGAAGGTCGACGATACGCTCAGCGTGTTCTCGACTCACGGCGTTGCCGGCCTGATGGGCGGTCTTTTGACCGGCGTGCTCGCGAACCCCAACATGCTGGAATATATCGGCACCGACAAGGATGCGCCCGGCGTCAGCATCACGGGCTGGCTCTATGGCAATGCCGGCCAGGTCCTGCTTCAGCTCGAAGGCGCGGCGTTCATCATCGTCTACAACATCATCGCCACCTACATCATCCTCAAGGTCATCTCCTTCATCACGCCGTTGCGGATGGAAGATGCGGTTTTGAAGGTCGGCGACGATGCGGTGCATGGCGAGACCGCCTACGCGATCGGCACCGAAGGCGAGTAGTCGGCGTTCCCGAAGCTCAGGCTTCGGACGAAATCGGGCGGGAGGTGCCAGGCACCTTCCGCCCGTCACGTTTCTCGGACCAAAAGCGCCGGCATGAGCGACTGAGTCCGCTCGGCATCGGCCTAATAATTAGGCAATCGTCCGAGCGCTGCCTAATCTGGCGGCAAATTCATGTTGCAATGCACATAAAACCTCCCGATTCGCTGCTTCTCGGGCCGCCGCTGTCTGGCACGAATCTTGTTCTAACCGGCAGGCGTCCGCGGGCGAGGGTTCCGTTGTGCGCATTGGGTCAATCGGGAGGGTGTTTATGAAGTTTCGGAGGTTTTGGTCGATTGCAGCGCTGATCTTGCCGCTGCTGTTGGTTGCCGCCGCGATACCAAGCGGGGTCGCTTACGCGCAGGATCAATCGGCACCGGCCGCTGCCGCGCCGGCCGCCGCGGCCCCGGCATCCGCGCCGGCGGATCAGGCCGCCGCGCCGGCCGCCGCTGCGCCGCCCGCCTGCGATGCGAAGACGCTGGTCGCCTGCCAGCCCAATTCCGGCGACACCGCCTGGATGCTCACCTCGATGGCGCTGGTGCTGATGATGACCGTCCCGGGCCTCGGCCTGTTCTACGGCGGCATGGTGCGCAAGAAGAACGTCGGCGACACCGTGATGACGAGCTTCGCCATCACCTGTCTCGTGACCGTGATCTACATGGTTTGCACCTACAGCATGTCGTTCACCGCGGGCACGCCGTTCGTCGGCGGGCTCAGCCGCGCATTCCTGCAAGGGATCGTGAGCGATATCTCGAAAGGCGTCGGCAACCCCAATTCATTGGCGCCGACGATTCCCGAGACGGTCTACTCGATGTTCCAGTTGACCTTCGCGATCATCACTCCGGCGCTGATCGCCGGCGCCTTCGCCGAGCGCATGAAGTTCTCGGCGATGCTGTGGTTCATCGGCCTCTGGGCGATCTGCGTCTATGCACCGGTCGCGCATTGGGTGTGGGGGCCGGATGGCTTCCTCAACAGCAGCAACGACGCCGCCTGGATCAAGGTCCTCGATTTCGCCGGCGGCACCGTGGTGCATGTCAATGCGGGCACGGCCGGGCTGATGTGCGCCCTGATGCTGGGCAAGCGCAAAGATACCGGGCCGGCGCATAACGTCGTGCTCACCTTCATCGGCGCATCGCTGCTCTGGGTCGGCTGGTTCGGCTTCAACGCCGGCTCGGCGGTCACCGCCAATCTCCAGGCGGGCATGGCGATGACGGTCACCCAGATCGCGACCGGCATGGCCGGCCTCACCTGGATGTTCGTCGAGTGGATCCATCGCGGCAAGCCGACCGTGATCGGCATTTGCTCCGGTGCGGTCGCTGGCCTCGTCGCGATTACCCCGGCTTCCGGCTTCGTCGGGCCGGCGGGCTCGCTTGCCATCGGCCTCGCCGCGGGCATCGTCTGCTACGCGGGCGCGGTGTGGATCAAGGGCATCTTCGGCTACGACGATGCGCTCGATTGCTTCGGCGTCCATGCTATCGGCGGCGCCGCTGGCGCCATCCTGACCGGCGTCTTCGCCATCAGCGAGTATGGCGGCACCTCGGGCTGGATCGAGGGCAATGCCGGACAGGTGATCAACCAAATCGAGGGCGTGCTGATCATCTTTGTTTACGACGCCATCGTGTCGCTGATCATTCTGAAGATCATCGACATCGTCATCGGGCTTCGCGTCGACGAGGAAATCGAACGCGACGGTCTCGATCTCGCGCTTCACGGCGAGACGGTTCAGTGAGGTTTGTTGGGTAGTACCGCGTAGTACCGATCGTTTCTCCAGAAACCTTGGGGGTGCCGCTTGCGGCGCCCCCTTTTTCACGCGTGCATCCGGCGCAGCGCCGAAAGGTCGCAGCGGCCCGTCACAAAACTGCGCGGTTTCCATGTTACTTTTCATGTCGGCACCAGTGTAATCGATGACGGTCATCGTGATAATCGCGGCGATTTTCTTCGCGGGCTTTGCCTGCGGCTATGGCGCGCGTGCCTACAAGTCATACCGCCGCCGCCACTGACGGCCTATCCGACGCGGGCGTGGCTGTTGTTTCTCATCCCGGCTCGGCTTTGCCGCGCTTTGCGGGCTCGATGCGGTGCTCGCGCTCCGGCGCCGGCCACCGCGGAACGATCCTGATTACTTCGCCGCGCGCCAGTCGCGCACGAAATCGCCGAGCGCGCCAGCTTCGACATCCGACACCGCCCAGAAAATCATGCCGTTCCCGCTCCAATGCACGGCGTTGTACCCGTTGCGCGTGGCGGCCGTTGGGGTCGAATCGCCGCTGCCCGGCCAGACGAACAGGTCGATGAAATGCTTGTCGTGGCCATAGACCAGCGCCGCGACTTGCCGGCGGTCGAGATAATCGAGCCGGCCGCCGAGCAGCGGAAAATGCTCGGCGGCCAGGTCCGTCACCGGCGGCGCGAAATCGATGCGGCCGTCGAACCACGGCTT